>DBQR01000031.1:0-323 GCA_002305335.1 Clostridiales bacterium UBA1389 | reverse complement strand
TTCAAAAAAGCTGCCCGGCTGTCATCACCGGATACGATAACATTCCCCCCGACCTCCACTAATGCATTCTGCCCGTTATAGGACTCCGCATATATTCCGCAGGAGGTATGCCCCTCGGCGTTTACATTGCCGCTGACTTTAACTGTACATCCGCCAAAGCACTCTATTGAATATGCGTTTTCGCCTTTTGCCGAAACATCGCCTGTAATTTCAACAGAGCCGCCGTCCGTGGCATAGATGGCAGTACCGCCGTCTGTGCAGGTGACGTTACCTACCGTAACTTCGCTCGCATAGACATATACTCCATAATCGATACCTTGCCC
>DBQR01000052.1:904-10067 GCA_002305335.1 Clostridiales bacterium UBA1389 | reverse complement strand
CAGATCTGATGCAGTGATTGATACGTTTGTATCGGTCACTGCATTATTTTATTGCCCAAAAGCTGAAAATATATGTACCCCGGTTGCCGATAATGTACGCTGTGCTTTCCGACGGAAATATAAATTCAAAATCATGATTAAAAATAATCCGCCGCCGCAATATGCCGGTATAGGGCAGATTGCGGCGGCGTATAAGGCGGGATTCAATTCGCCGGAAAGTTAACGAATGATAGTGAAGTTTTTGAAAATACTTACGAGGGTATTGGCGATGGTTGACATGGTCTTGATAAAGATATCAAGCGCAACACCCACAACGTCTTTACGCACGTCGCCGACAGTATCGCCGGTAACGGCTGATTTATGGGCTGCCGTTCCTTTGCCGTGTCCCTTAATCGCTCCGGATTCGATGAACTTTTTCGCATTATCAAACGCACCGCCGGAGTTGCCCATGAATATGGCGCGGGGGATGGCGACGACCGTAGCACCGATCAGCAAACCGCCGACAAATTCCACACCGAAGATAAAGCCGCCGATTACAGGGATCAACATTGCCAGCACAGAGGGGAACAGCATTTTACGAAGGGCTCCCTGGGTGGCCATTTGAATCATACGATTATAATCAGGGCGAACTTTTCCTTCCATTACGCCGGGAAGAGACAGAAGCTTGTCGCCTTCGTCAGCCATTGCGCGCGCCGACTCGATAGTATTGTCCGTAAGAATCGCACTGAAGTATTCCACCAGAGCGCCGCCGATCACTGCACCGGCAACCACGGTGAAACTGGCTATATTAAGAACCATTTCCGCATCCGCGGCAACAAAGTTACCCACATAGGAAACGATAAGGCTGACCGTTGCAAAAGCGGCACTGCCGATAGCAAAGCCTTTACCGATAGCTGCGGTGGTGTTGCCCACGGCATCAAGCTTGTCCGTAATCTCACGAACATTGGCGGGAAGGTGGCAGCTTTCAGCCAGACCGCCCGCATTGTCGGCAATAGGTCCGAAAGCGTCGATGGAAACCGTGGCACCAACGAAGGAGAGCATGCCCAGAGATGCAATGGCAATACCATAGGTGCCGCCGACTTTGCCGCTTATGAAAAGCGCTATGCCGATCACAACGATGGGAAGCAGACAGCTGCGGCTTCCGATGGCGTCACCTTTGGTAATAACAAAGGCATCGCCTTCGGTTGCCATTTCGGAAAGCTTCTTGGTGGGTTTATAATCGGAGGAGGTATAATACTCGGTAATTGCGCCGATGGCAACACCGCTGGCGAGTCCGAGCACTGCGCAGATCCACGGGCTTAACCAGCCGGCTTCCCAGCCGTATTTCTCGAAGGAAGCGGCATCCATCTTTCCGAAGACGAGCCAGGATGCCCCCAGGCCAAGAACAACCGTCAGCCCTGCGGAGATCCAGGTGGCAAGGTTCAATTCGTGAGAAGGATTGTTACCCATCTTTTTTACATTCGCAAACAGCATACCGATCAAACAGCTGAACAGACCTGCTCCCGCAAGGATGATCGGATAAATAATAGTCGGATTGAACATTTCCTCGATGCCGAGTTTCTGGAACATGATGACGGCAATCATAATTGAAGCGGACATTGTGGCGACAAAGCTTTCAAGAAGATCCGAGCAGTTACCCGCAATATCATTGACGTTATCTCCTATGAAGTCGGCAATGACGTTGGGAACGCGGCTGTCGTCTTCAGGCAGATCGTTACGGATTTTTCCGAGAATATCTGCGGAAATATCCGCGGCTTTTGTATAATTGCCCCCTGCGACACGGTTAAACATGGCGACCAATGAACAGCCGAGGGAGTAGGTTGATACGCGCATTATGGAAGCGTTGATTCCCTGGAGGTTAACCAGCAGTCCGCCGCCCTGGGCTTCGTGCTGGACTCCGCCCCAGATAATAAGCACGGCAACCAAACCGAGCAGTCCGAAGGCTTGTACGCTTAAACCGGAGATACTGCCTCCGCACAGTGCAACCTTGACGGTTTCACCGATGGACATGCTTTCCCGGGCTTTATTTGTTGTCCTTACGTTAGCATACGTAGCACTTTTCATGCCCAGTATACACGCTAAGGTGCTCATGGCAGCACCAAAAATAAAGGTGATGCCGCTGGTTATTTCCACAAACATTGATAAAGCCAACGCAATTATTGCAACAACAATACCGATGGTTTTATACTCTGTTTTTAAGAATGCACTCGCGCCGGAACGGATGATTGCAGCCATCTCAACCATTTCGGCCGTTCCCTCTGGCATTTTACGAATCCGGATATAATTCCAGATCACATACGCAAGGGTTAAAACGATGATACCCAATAATGTGATAATCCAGGTGATAGACATTTTTCCTTTTTTCCCTTCTCTTTTCCTTTTTGGTTAGTATTTTTGCATGGATTTGTTGTAAAGCAGGATACAACTTTCGGATAAGTACTTTCTTTTTCCCTGCCGCCGGCTCAGTACCTTTCTATTATACTACATTCTGCCGATAATTTTCCGCAAAGCTCTGAATAACAAGTATTCCGTTATAAGATATGCGATACCGCGTTATAATGTCTGCATCTCTTCAGGGAGGGGGATGGTACGGATCGATAAGAGCATTCCTTCGGAAAAATAAAACGCAAAAACGCATTTGTCCTCTTGCTGACGCTCGGTGCAGCATTCAGACCTGCGGTACTTACGTCATCGGTTATGGCAAAAACCCCTCCTTTTCTGTATCTGTGACCATTGTGGCTAAACCTGCGTTATATGCGGTATATAGTCAATTGTTCAGAAGTGTGATTTGTTTTTAGTGCTCCATTATAATAATGTCCCGAAACACAAACGTCAGTCGTTATTATATAACAAAAAAAACAAAAATGCAAACTCTTTTAATACAAATATTGAAAATTATTGCTTTATATTATCGAAAAATAGTTTGATTGCATTAAAATTAACAACCTTTACTAATGCAAAAAGCAAGTCGCCCGACTTGCTTTTTATATAAACGACAAAAACCGTTTTTTAGCCGATTATCATTCCGATAACTTAGGTTTTCACCGCCAATAATGCATTTAAAGCCGAAAGTAGCAAAGCCGTCACCAGACATGCCAGAAAGGTTCCCTCCACACCGGGGAAAAGGGCAATGGCGAGGGCTACCATCAGGGTATTTACCACAAAATAAAACAAACCGAAGGTAAGTATGGTAAAGGGGATGGCGATTATCTGGGCAACCGGCTTTAAAATCAGATTAACCAGCCACAGCACCGTGCCGGCGGCAAGGATGGAGGTCATCCCGCCGGGGATGACAAGCTGTTTCGGCATTATCGCATTTACAATTACAAGGGATAAAAAACATGCCAGCCATTTTATTAAGGTTTTCATAATGCTCATACCTCTTTATATTGTATGTATTCTGACCCTGACCCGGTCATTATTGTTAAAGGAATAAAACCCAAAAACACCGGCAGGGGCAGGGGTATTCTGATATTTCTGCCGTCGCTTTTGATATTTACGCTTATTATAAGCAAAAAGGTAAATTTCGTCAACATAAATTCTTACATTAATAAAACCGCAGGGGCAGATATTATGTAAAGAGTATGATTGTGCACAACGCAAGCGTTATCTAATATTATTGATGCAGAGGCAAGTGGCGGGATTAAAAGCAGCCTTCCCATGGAGGAGAAGGTGTCAGCCGCAGGCTGACGGATGAGGGGTAGTGCCGCACATCCGGAAGAGAAGAAACTAACGAAAACAGTATTTTTGTATGGGTGAATTATGCAAAGTGATTAATATATTGTTTGGTGTTAATAAAATCCGGAGCTGATTTCATATTCCCATTATTATACTTGAAAACCGCCTTAATACATGATATAATAAACCGAAGTACCACCCAACCCCTATTTTTACGGAGGCACAAATGAAAAAAATTTTATCCCTTGCGTTGCTTTTAGGTTTTATTACCTCCCTTGTGTTTCTCCCCTCCTGTCAGGGCGGCGGAAATAACACCTCATCCCAGGATAATTCCGTATCCACCGATTCCTCTCAGCCCGATGAATCCCCGGACGAATCTCAGGATGAATCCTCGGCAGAGGAGGTTCCCGACGAAAAAGCCTCCCTTATCTGGGACGAAAACTATACCGATGCTTCCGCCGGACTTTCATCGCCGGAGGATGTATATAAAGCCAAATACTACTTTGACAATACCCTTTTAACCGACTATTCCAAAAGCCCCGCCGAAGGGGACGCAAAATATATCTTCTCGGGAAAGGAATATTCCCGTTTTGTTAATGTCGCCGACGGTTACATGATTTCCGTTCCCCGAAAGGACATAAACGGGGATTTCACCCTTTCCGAAAACAGAGCCCGGGTGTATTCGGAGGACGTGGTTATATCCATCTCGAAAGAAGACCAGTCCCCCTACCCCAACAACCCCGACGGGTGGAACATTTACTTTACCGAATGGCTTACCATGCGGATAGCCGACCTTAACTTTCTTTCCGAAAACAATATAATACGCACCACCATGTCAAAGACCCACACCGACCTTCTGGAAGGCTATGAGGTGGTGGAATATGACATGAACATCCGCCTTTCCAAGCAGATTGAATTCCCCTATTACAGCATTGCCGTTATCCGTAAAAACGGGGAATACCGGAAGTTTCACCTTGTGGTTATGAAGTCGAAAGAAAAAATGGTAAACGAATTCAGGCAGATGATTGCCTCGATAAAATTCTTTGACGGCGAAGGGGAATCCAGAAATCATGTTGGGGAGTTTGAGCTTATTATCCCCGACTACTGGAATGCCGAAACAAAAGCCTACTACAACAAGCTGTTGAACGCCAATGTACCCGACTGGGGATTTTTCTACGAAGGCAACAGCCAGGAATACATTGACTGGATGAAAAGCGAAGAGGGAATAGACTACCAGCCCGAAATATTCATGACCTACCTTCACATCGGCTGGTACAGCAACCTTAATTACCTTGACCTTGATTTCATTAACCAAAATGCCGGCGGAAACGGGTTTAACGGCAAGCCGGTGCTTAATCTAACCTATCAATTTACCACCACCAACAACAGTATTGCGGGCTATTCGCCGATGTTCGACATTATGCGGGGGAAGTACGACGACCATTTCCGCAAACTGGCGCAGGATATCAAGGCCTACGGCAAGCCCGTCATTTTCCGTCTGAACAACGAAATGAACACCGACTGGACCTCCTACTGCGGCATGGTAACCCTCCTTGACCCGGATATATTCATCATTACCTGGCAAAGACTGTACAACATTTTCCGGGAAGAAGGCGTTGATAACACCATCTGGGTATTCAACCCCATTGACGTAACCTGTCCCTACAGCGACTGGGGCGCATATCTCACCTATTTCCCCGGCCCCGAATACGTCCAGATGCTGGGACTTACCTCCTATGAAATGGGGAACACCCCGTACCCCACCTCCTTTGAAGCCCGCTACAAGGGCTGTTACGAACAGTATTCGCCTCAGTTTGAAAACTACCCATGGATGATAGGGGAGTTTGCCTGCGGCGCCGGCGGCGAAAAGCAGTTTGACTGGGGAACAATGACCTATAAAGACACAATTCTCGGACGTAATCAGTCATTGCAGGCAACATGGGTTGAGGAAATGTTCAAATGCTTCGCAAACTCCACCAAACCGGGTTATGAATTTGCCAATAAAATTAAGGTTGCCGTCTGGTTTTCCACCAACGATTATGCCCAGGTGGACGGAGTCTGGCGTATTACAAACTATCTCAACCTTAACGAAAACCTGCCCCAGACCCTTGCGAAATTCAGATACTGGCTGCCGAAGATACACGAAAACGAATAGGGTGTTTGTTATGGATACAGCGCCGCTGGTTATAACCCAGTTTCTTTCCTATAAAGAGGTTATACAGAACCGGTCAAAGCTGACGGTGGAGGAATACCACCGGGATTTGAATATGTTTTTTGAATACCTCTTGAAATCAAGGGGTTATGAGGACGGCAACCTGTCCGCCGTTGACGGGGAATTAATAAATTCAGTTACCACAGAGGATATTTATTCATTTCTGTTATATCTTTCCCGTCAGCGCAAGGTGACCGCCAAAACCATGGCAAGAAAGCTTTCGGCAATCAAGGCATTTTTCAAATACCACTCAGCCAAATCAAAGCTTGTCCAGAACAACCCGGCAAAGGATATTGATTCCCCCTCAATCAAGCAGTCTTTACCGAAATTTTTATCCCTTGAGGAATCAATAGACCTCCTTGAGGCGGTGGACAAAACCGACCCCTTTTATGCAAGGGATTACTGCATTCTGACGTTATTTTTAAACTGCGGTATGCGGCTATCCGAGCTGGTGGGGATAAACCTTTCCGACATCGATTCCGACTTCAGGCGGCTTACCGTAACCGGAAAGGGAAACAAAATGCGGGTTGTTTACCTTAATTCCGCCTGCCGGACGGCGATACAGAGTTATCTCCCCGCAAGGAACGAATCGGCTTCAAAATGCGCCGTACCCCTGAATAACGACGCTAAAAACGCCTTGTTCCTTTCAAAACGTAATCTCCGGATTTCCAACAAAACCGTCCAATGGCTGGTTCAGAAGTATTTAGGCAAGGCCAAGCTTTCGGGTAGGGGCTATTCGGTACATAAATTAAGGCACACCGCCGCCACACTGATGTATAATCAGGGAGGGGTTGATGTCCGTACCCTCAAGGAAATCTTAGGCCACGAACAGCTTAACACCACCCAGATATACACCCATGTGTCAAGCAAAAACCTGGAAAAGGCCATGGAATCCAACCCTCTGGCGGATATGGACAAAACTTTGTCACATAAATAGCAAAGAAGGTCAATGTTATAGATGATACGCAATAAGGTAAAAATCGAAGGCTATGAGGTTTTCCCCGACGGGACGGTTAAGCTTTCGGCGCTTATGAAGCATATGCAGCAGGCCGCCTGCGACGACCTTGACCAATACGGCCTGACCTATGCAAGCATGCGGGAAGACGATCTGGTTTTCGTTATAATAAAGATGGGAATAACCTTTAGCGGGGAAATCAAAAAGCGCGACGAAATCGAAATACTGACGGTAAATACCGGCGTTCAGGGGATAGTATTTGTAAGGGAATTCATAATATATAAAAATTCGTTCCCGGTAGCCCGGGCAACCACCCATTGGGTGCTGATGAGCTTTTCAAAGCGTATCCCCGTCAGGGCAAACCGGCTTAAATACCCCCTGCCGAATTCGGATATCGGGATTGAAAGCATAGCCCTCCCCCGGAAGCTGATTGAGGAAACCGAATTTAATTTCGAAACCGAACATAGGGTGGCTTACAGCGAACTGGACGAAAACCGTCATATGAACAATACGGTTTACGCCGATCTGATTTACGACCACGCTCCATATGATATAGAAAAACCCCTGAAATCCTGCCGCATATATTATAACGGGGAGGCATTGCTGGGGGATGCGCTGAATATACGGGTAAAGCAGACCCAAAAGGGGCATATTGTGTCCTGCGTAAACCGGACAAACGGCAAAGATTGTTTTGAGGCGGAAATTTCCTTTGTGTGAAGGGATGTTTTATGGCTAACAAAAAGGTGATAACCACAAACAAAAAGGCATATCATGATTATTTTGTCGAAGATACCTTTGAAGCGGGGATCGAGCTTTGCGGAACGGAGGTAAAATCCCTCCGTTTGGGACAGGTGAATCTTAAGGATTCCTACTGTCGCTTTAAGGACGGGGAAATATTTATCGAAGGTATGCACATATCCCCCTATGAAAAGGGGAATATTTTTAACAGGGAACCCTACCGTTCCCGCAAGCTTCTGATGCATAACAGAGAGATATTAAGGCTGTTCGGCCTTACGGGAAAGCAGGGTTACGCCTTGATTCCCCTGTCGATGTATTTCAGCAGCAGATGGGTTAAGGTGG
Organism: Clostridiales bacterium UBA1389; assembly: GCA_002305335.1. Classification (GTDB taxonomy): domain Bacteria; phylum Bacillota; class Clostridia; order Oscillospirales; family CAG-382; genus UBA1206. The sequence continues at coordinate 2,142 of DBQR01000052.1, read as the reverse complement.
AAGTGGGACTTTGCAAGGGCAAAAAGCTGTATGACAAGCGGGAGGACGAGGCGAAGAAAACGGCATCCCGGGAGATGGAAAGGGCGGCAAGGGACAAATTTTAACAAAAAACCTTTATTTGACAAATATTCTATTAAATTTAACTTGACAATGACTGTTTTAACGATATAATAGTTATGCTTACGGAAAAACCCTGAAGGGGTTATGCCGCATATGGGGGCGTAATGGTTTCGACGGGGGTTTTGAAGCAAGGTAAGCGGGCGGAAGCGCGCAACTTCCTTAAAAGGCGTAATCTAAATATAAACGCAAACAATAATAAAGTTGCAGCTGCCGCTTAAGCGGTAGCCGTCGTACCCGGAAGGACTGCGGTCCGGGATATGGCGTGACACAGCAGTGAACGTGAACCGTCTTAAGCTTTGCGGCCGGTCATGATTTTATGAAGCTACCCGTACCGCAGGGCGGTGCCTCCCGGCGGATACGGGGAAATTAATAAGGTACCTGCGCCCGGAGAAAACAGTGTGAATGGACTTTCGGACGGGGGTTCGATTCCCCCCGCCTCCACCACAATATCCACCTTCTTTTTCATCATTTTTTCCGGTGGATGGGGAAAATCTCCCCTCGCCTCCACCACAGTATCCACCTACCAAGGTGGATACTTCCATTTTGTATGTAAGCTCGTCCTCATCGGACGGGCTTTCGTCGTTTTCTTCTTGCTTTTCGCTGTGAAAACAATCTTTCTTTATGTCAAAGGTTTCATAAGGAATTAAATCGGGATGGAAGTTGAATATTACCTCAACTCTATCTGAAAAGACATTTACTTTATTGACGAATAGTTCTACAAGCTTCTTTGTGTCTGAAAGAGTACCGTATTTAAGCATGGACTTTGCCTGATTAAATCGTTCTGACAGTTCGTCTTCGGTGATATCCGGTGTGGAATTATCAAAACAGATTTTTTCATAACTAGCTTGTAAAATGCTTTTTTCTTCCTCTAACTCCGTAATCCTTTCAAGCATCATATTTGACCCGGTTTTAGCCATGATGTTTATCAGATTTTTTGCTTCCCTTGTAACCTCGTTTAACCTTGATTTAATGCTTTCTTTTTTCTCTATCACGTCTGAGTTCGTGGAATTTTGATATGCGACATATTCCTTAACCAATTTAGAGATAAGTCGTTCATAAAAGACATACTCGGACAGTTTTTCCAGTACATAGGTTTCGATATATTCCCGGCGCATTTC
>DBQR01000052.1:0-845 GCA_002305335.1 Clostridiales bacterium UBA1389 | reverse complement strand
CAGTAGATTTTCCCTGATAAGAGGTAGACTTCTTTGGCTTTGTTTGAGGGCTTATTGTTTTTTCTTGCTACAATTTTTCTTTGTACCTGTTCGAAAATATTCTTGCTGATAATAGCGGGAACCGCATCATCAAGTCTGATGTCATCAGCGCACGAGTGCAGTTCCGACCTGCGATGTCATTGTCAAGGTGGAGTCGTATTGCATCTATTTCAGAATGGTCGTGTAGATACTGCTCCAATGCCAAAGGGAATTTCATCTCTGTTCCATCTTTAGGGCAGTAAACACCAGAAAGAGATAAAAGATGGTCACAGAACGGCTCTCTACCTTTTTTCAGCTCAAGGGATGCGTATGAGATAAGGTCAATCGCTCCTTCAAAGACATGAAGAGTGTTTAAGCCATTCTGCGATGGGATAGAAAACGAATGGCGTTTGCTACTTCCCGGTGCTTCAAGAAAAAACCGCTTGCCCATTGTGCCGCGCAGCATGGCATATCGCGGCTGACCTTTATCATCGAACCCAACAAATACGGCGTTATGAAACTTGCGCTCCTCGTAAAGCCTGCCGGTCTTTAATAGATAATCGATGATATCCGAATGAATCCCTCGTCCTTTAAGATAAGCAATTGCTTTGTCGTTGCTATTGCTTTTCGGCGGAAGTAATAAGCGATCTGACTGCACTTTCGGTTCGGGAGAATGAAAAACAGGCGGCTTAATTGCCGCCTGCCCTTCAAGATGGATGACTACTTCGGGGAGCGTCATCCTGCGTACTGTAATGAGATAATCAAGCGCCGACCTGCCACCAATGTCGTGCGACCACCAACACCACTTGCCGTTTGAGATTTTAAGG
>DBQR01000037.1:39428-114150 GCA_002305335.1 Clostridiales bacterium UBA1389 | reverse complement strand
AAGTTAAGGCTGATTTTAACTTCGGCCTTGATACCACCTGCGCCGATGTACGGGAATTCAACATTTTGCAGAAGGGCGGGAAAATGGAGGTATCCCTTAACGGGGACAGCTTAACCTTCAAAGCTACACCGGACAAGTATTTCCGCTTCAAGTGCTGGAGCGACGGGGAGGATAGCCCGTCCCGCACCCTGCCGGTCAATGACGCAAAGGACATTAATGCCGTCTTTGAATACGAATACTACACCATGCCGGTGATGAATATAGACACTTCCGGTCAAGAAGTGGTTTCAAGGGACTTTTACGTCAACTGCAACGTAACCCTTACCAACTGCGACGAAGACTATCTGCTTGATAACAAATTAGCCGGCATAAGGGTGAGGGGGAACTCCTCCGCCAATAACGGGGACGTGGATTGGATACGCCAGAACAAGGTGCATTACAAGCTTAAGTTCGACAAACGCACCTCCTTTTTGGGGCTTAACAACAACGCCAAATGCAAAAGCTGGGTTATGCTGAGGGGGGATTCCTACTTTGTTAAGGAACCTCTTGCCTTTCTGATGGGCAACAGATTTCTGGAAGGGGAATATTTCACCTCCGACTATACTTTCGTAGAGGTTTATTTCAACTACGAATATATGGGGGTTTATATAATCTGCGACCAGATTCAGGTTGACAAGTACAGGATTGACATTGACGAGCAGGAGGAAGGGGAAACCGAACTTGAAACCGGCTATCTCCTTGAAATAGACAACTATTATTATTTCGAACCCTACTACTTTTCCATGGTGTACGACTCTGTTCAGCTTACCGATATGTACGGGGCAACCCATACCGCCAACGGTGTGGGGTATTCGGTTAAAAACGATTATCTCACCGATGAACAGCTTAAATTTATAAGAAACTATACAAGAAACGTTTATCGGATTGTCTATAAAGCCATCTGGGAGGGGGAATATTATAAGTTCGACGAAAATTATAACCTCATTCCCGCGCCGGAGTTTACGAACTCAAGGCAGGTGGTGGAAAACGTAATGGATATCAAATCCCTTGTGGGGATGTATCTGGTCAACGAGGTGGCCGCCCAGCGGGACGTAGGCGAAGGCAGCTTTTATATGTATGTGGACTTTACACAGGAAAAGCCTTTGTTAACCTTCTGCGCTCCCTGGGATTATAACTGGGCATATTTCGACGGTACCGGCTTTTTATATAATATTTTCACCGTTGCCGCATGGCAGCCCCAGTCGTTCATAGACTATGCGGGGAACAGGTCTTCCACCTGGTTTATAACCCTTTATCATGCCGACTGGTTTGAGCAGCTGGTTAAGGAACAGTGGACAAAAGCCGTTGACAACGGGTGGATTAACGAGCTGTTCGAAGAAATCGACAGGGTGGCGGACACCTATGAAAACGAGTTCAGGAAAAACACTTCCCGGTGGAACAGCGGCAGTCAGCGTTCTTACGGCGGCGCAGTAAAAAGCTGGCTTAAAAAGAGAGTGGACTGGCTGAACACCCAGTGGTACTTGAATCAATAACAAACATAGGGGCGGATATATTATCCGCCCCTAACATTAAAGTTATATATTTACTTTATATTGAAGGTGAAGGTGGAGGTAAAAAAGCCTTCCCCTTGAGGGGAAGGTGTCAGCCGCAGGCTGACGGATGAGGGGTAGCGCCGCATTTGCGGCGGTTGTGTTCAATACAGCAAGATTGAACAATCCTCCGTCACAGCTTCGCTGTGACACCTCCCTTTGCACAAGGGGGGCTATTTTCGATTGCTTTGAAAATCAAATTTTTATCTCAGCTTTAAACTTATATCCAATGCTTTGACCGAATGGGTAAGAGCGCCGATGGATATTATATCCACCCCGGTTTTAGCCACATCGACAAGGTTTTTATCCCCCATATTGCCGGAAGCTTCGAGCAGTACCCTGCCGGCGGCGATTTCCGCCGCCTTTTTCATTTCCCCGTTTGTCATGTTGTCCAACATCACAATATCGGCTCCGGCGGATATGGCCTCCCTAAGCATATCAAGGTTTTCCGCCTCCACCTCCACCTTTATTGTGTGGGGGACCTTTGCTTTCGCCCGGATTACCGCATCGGTGACGGAGCCCGCCGCCTTTATGTGGTTATCCTTGATAAGCACCCCGTCGGAAAGGGAAAAGCGGTGGTTATATCCTCCCCCCACCCTGACGGCATACTTGTCAAGGACCCGAAGCAGCGGCATTGTCTTTCTGGTGTCGGTAATTTTGGCTTTATAGCCCTTAACCTGATCTGAGGCATTTTTCGTCATGGTGGCAATCCCCGATGCCCGCTGGATAAGATTTAATACGGTCCTTTCCCCAATGAGGATAGTTTTGGCATCGCCTTTAATGGCGGCTATGACATCCCCTTTTTTAACCTCGTCCCCGTCCTTGAAATATAAATTAACTTCGACATTTCCCCCTATAAGCTCAAAGGTGCGGGAAATTATTCCAAGCCCGCAGATAACCCCGTCGCCTTTGGAAATAAACTCCCCCGAAACCACGGTACCCTCCGGTACGGTGTATTCGGTGGTTATATCCCCGTTGGGGGCATCCTCTTTAAGGGAGCCTATAATAATTTCGTCGAAAATCCTCATTTTCATTCCTCCAGAATATAGTGGGCGCCCACGCTTTCCCGCCGGTTATAAGCGCTTTCGGTGATAAGCAGCCCTATGGTAAGCATATTGTACACCCTGAATCCCATGGGGGTTGAAATAACCCCATTGTCAAAGACCTGCTTTATTCCTTTGAGTTCGTCTATGGCGTACTTTAGTTCCGGAATCCGCCTTTCTGCTCCCGCGCAGCTTTGCAGAATATGCTTTATATGCCTTTGGTAGGACTTCAGTTCTTCGTCGGGAATAATTATTGTATAAGCCGGAGTGTTTATTTTATAATGGTTTTTCCTGCCTTCCGGCGGAGTGAAATTATTGTTTATATGGCTTGCCGCCCGTCTGCCGAAGACAAGGCATTCCAGCAGGGAATTGGAGGCAAGGCGGTTCGCCCCGTGAATACCCGTTCTGGCGCATTCGCCGCAGCAGTATAATCCCTTTATATTTGTCTGGCCGTCAAGGTCGGTCTTAACCCCCCCCATAAGATAATGCTGGGCGGGACGGACGGGAATAAAGTCGTCGGGTATGTTTATACCCCTTGTCAGACATTCGTGATAAATGGTGGGAAAGCGGGAGATGAAAAATTCCTTTTTCATAGAGGTGCAGTCAAGATAGGCAAACTCGTCCCCGGTACGCTTTAATTCCTTAATGATTTCCCGGGTCACGATATCCCTTGGGGCAAGGTCGGCCATCTCGTGCTTGTCCTTCATAAAGGCTTCCCCTTTGGAATTGCGGAGTATTCCCCCTTCTCCCCGGACCGCCTCGGATATCAGAAACAGCCTTTCGGTTTTCCCCTCGGAAATAAGGGTGGTGGGGTGGAACTGGACAAATTCCATATCCTGTATAACCGCCCCCGCCCGATGGCAGGCGGCAATCCCGTCACCCACAGCCCCCGCGGGATTGGTGGTGTAATCATAGCACTGGCCTATTCCGCCGGTGGCGATGATAATGTGGTTCGAACGGATTACCGAATAAACCCCGTCCTTCATTATGAGGACACCGAAAACCCTTTCGTCTTCGGTAAGTATATCTACCAGATAAGTGTTGAAATGAAAGTCAAGGTTTTCCCGCTGCAGCGCAATCATTCCCAGCTGCTTGGTGGTTTCCCGCCCGGTGGCGTCGCCGCCGCAGTGGAGAATACGCCTGCGGGTATGTCCCCCCTCCCTTGTAATAAGCAGGTCGCCGTCGGCGTTTATATCAAAGGGGACAGCCATCTTTATAAGCTGTTCGATGTCGGAAGGGCCCTCCTCCACCAGCACCTCCACCGCCTTACGGTCGCAGAGTCCCGCGCCGGCCTTTAAGGTGTCCTCGATATGGGCGATATAGGTATCGTCCCTTGTGGTGACCGCCGCAATCCCCCCCTGGGCAAGGTAGGAGTTGCTGTCTTCGATATGGGCTTTGGCGATAACCGCCACTTTATATTCGGGGGATATATGAAGGGCGGCGTAAAGCCCGGCGATACCCGCCCCCACCACGACGGCGTCATAGTGGAATACATCCAGCTTGGCGTTTTTGAATTCCGGAAGAAATCTTCTTTCCATAGGCTATTTGCCAATCTCCTCAATATCATAAGGCGTAATCTGATAAACGTAATAGTTAAGCCAGTTGGAATAAAGCAAGTGGGCGTGGGACCGCCAGGTGTTGACGGGCGCCCCGGTTTCGTCGTCGCCGGGGAAGTAGTTTACCGGCTTGTCCGGGTTTAAGCCTTTATTTATGTCCCGTTCGTATTCCAGCTTCAGCGTTTCGGCGTCGTATTCCGGGTGTCCCGTAACATAAACCTGCCTGAAATTTTTTGACGCCGCAAGGTAAACCCCCGCTTCGTCGGATACGGCAAGGAGTTTCAATTTTTCATTTTTCTCGATATCCTCCCTTGCCACATAGGAATATCTGGAATGGGGGGCGGTGAACACCTCGTCGAATCCCCGTAAAAGGGGGTCGGAAGGAATAAGGGTGCGGTGGCGGAAGATACCGCTTATTTTCTTTTCAAGGGGGCGTTTTTTAATATTGCAGTTGTAATATAACCCCGCAAAGGCGCCCCAGCAGACATAAAGGGTGGAAAAGACGTTTTGATTAGCCCAGTCCATTATGCCGCAGAGCTCTTCCCAGTAATGGATATCGTCGAATTCCAGGCGTTCCACGGGAGCGCCGGTTATTATAAGACCGTCGAATTTCTTATTTTTTACTTCGTCGAAGGTTTTATAAAAGGAACTGAGATGGTGAGCGTCGGTGTGCTTTGACTGATAGGTGGCGGTGGTTAAAAGCTGAACGTCTATCTGCAACGGCGTGTTGGAAAGCAGGCGTAAAAGCTGGGTTTCGGTAACCTCTTTGGTGGGCATTAGATTCAAAATGCCGATCTTCAAAGGTCTTATGTCCTGGGTTACCGCCCTCTGCTCGTCCATTATGAATATATTTTCGTTTTCAAGAATTTCCGCCGCCGGCAGGGACTGGGGTATTTTAATGGGCATAAATCATATCCTCATCATTTAATCGAATATTATATCTTTAAGTTATTATAGAATTTTACTTAATCGTAATATTATATCATTCCATAATAAAATAGGCAATAGATTTTTATAAAAACTATTGGAAAACAATAAAAATAGTGTTATAATGGGGCCGGAAACCAAAAGGGCGGAGTAATACAATGCAAACCAAAATATATTATCTTGACGGAAGTCAAAGGGATATCGAATATATAAAGATATGCGGGGAAATTATCCGGCGGGGGGGGTTGGTTGCCTTCCCCACCGAAACGGTGTACGGCTTAGGCGCTAACGCCTTTGACGAAATATCCTGCGCAAACATCTACAAAGCCAAAAACAGAAACCCCGACAAACCCCTGCTCTGCCACCTTTATTCCGTTAATCAGGCGGAGGAGATCGCTTATCTTACCGATATCGAAAGAAAGCTGATAACTCGCTTTACCCCCGGTCCCCTGACGGTTATCGCCAAAAAGAAGGACTGTATAGGCAAGATTGTGTCCGCCGGGGGCACTACGGTGGGGTTAAGATTTCCGTCAAATCAAGTTGCAATAAATCTTTTCAGGGAGGCGGGGGTACCTGTTGCCGCCACCTCCGCAAATATTTCGGATTTTCCTCCCCCCACCGACGGGGAAAAGGTTAAGGAATATCTTTTCGGCAGGGTTGACGCCATTCTTGACTGCGGCAGAACCGGAAGCGGGATTGCCTCCACCATAATTTCGGTTGAAAATGGCCTGAAGATAATACGGGAGGGCGCAATAACCGAATCTGATATAATGAGGGTGCTTGAATGATTGTAATAGGTTTGACCGGCAGGACAGGAAGCGGGAAGTCCACGGTGGGGTACTTTTATAAATCCCTCGGGGCGGAATATATCGACACCGACAAAACCAGCAGGGAAGTGTGTATACCCGACTCCCCCTGCCTAAATGAGCTGGTAAGCTGTTTCGGGAAAGGGATATTAAACCCCGACGGCAGCCTGAACCGGAAAAGGCTCGGGGAAATCGCCCTTGGCGACGGCATTCTGTATGATAAGCTAAACGAAATAACCCATAGGCATATCCTTGAAAGGGTAAGGCGGGAAATAAAAGAAGCGAAGGTAAAGGGAGCGGAAATTGTCGTGGTTGACGCCCCCATGCTGTTTGAATCGGGGTTCGACAGGGAATGCGACGTGATTATCGGCGTTGTCGCAAATGAAACCGTCTCAATAAACCGGGTTGCAGTCCGGGACGGTATAGACGCCGCGGCCGCCAAAAAACGGCTGGAAAAGCAGAAAAGCCAAGACTTTATTAAGGAAAACTGCCGTTTTATTATCGAAAACAATTCAACGGTCAGCGAACTTGAGGCAAAGGCTAAGGATATCTTTGACAAAATAAGGGGGAAGGCGTGAAAAAGCGGCTTATCATCGGGTTTTCCTTGATTTTAACCCTTGTCCTGGGAGCCCTTGCGGTTTATCAGCTGTTTTTCGTTGCGGATTACCCGTTAAGGTACAGGGAGGAAATAGTTCATTTTGCCGATATCCATTCGGTGCCCGCCGACCTTGTCTGCGCGGTAATCAATGCGGAAAGCGGCTATGACCCGGACGCCGTTTCCTCCGTCGGCGCGGTGGGGTTAATGCAGCTTATGCCCTCCACCGCCGGGGAAATCGCCCAAAAATTAGGCATTGACGAATATGATTTATGCAACCCGGGTACAAACATAAATTTCGGCACCTATTATCTGGCATATCTCTACCGTCAATTTAACAACTGGGAAACGGCGGTGGCCGCCTATAATGCGGGGATAAGAAACGTCAAGCTGTGGCTTAAGGACGAAAACTATTCCCCGGACGGGGTAACACTAATAAAAATACCCTTCGGGGAAACCGAAAGGTACGTTAAAAAAGTATTTTCCGCAAGGGAGATTTATGCTTCCAAATTAGGCAATTAAACAGGCGGGTTTTACCCGCCCGTTATTATATCCCGCCGAAGGCGGATTTCATTTTATATTATCCCCAGCAGTTTTAACCTTATGATGATATAATCCGTAACGTTTATTTTGCCGTTGGAATCAATGTCGGCGTTTGAAAGCCCCTGACCTTCAAGGGAGTGGATTCCCAAAATATGCAGCCTTACATAAATGTAGTCCGCCACGTTCAGTCTGCCGTCGCAGTTGGCGTCCCCCGGAAGGGTTGAAAACGTAACCTTTTCCGGCAGGGCGTTTATTTTTTTAAGATATTCCCCGTCGGCAAGCAGGGCTTTTTTAGCGTAGGGATTGTCTATCATGTTAAATTCCGTTATCAAATCCTCAATTGCCTTTTGGCTCTGGGTTTCAAACTTCGATATCGCATCGTCAATCTTACCGGTAAGGAAAGCTGCCTTCGCTTCGTCCATATAGCCTAAATACAGGCAGGTTTCGTTAATCCGCTGCTTTATAAAACCGGCGTATCCGGCAAGGGACTGTATTTTGTCCCAGGAGGGAGTGGCCGCCCTTTCGGCATAAGGACCTTCAATACAGGCTTTGCCTATATCTTTATTTATGTAGGCATTGCTTTCAAAGGCAATCTGGCCAAGACAGCCGTAAAACCGGCAGTATCTCACCTGATTGACATAAACAAAATCGTCCACGCTTTGTTCAAAGGGTCCCAGACCGCAGGCGATGGCGGGGTCAAGATTGTTCTGCTTTAACTTCGGCAAGTAGGCTTCGGGACTTCCCGCGCCGTATGCCATGGGGAAAACCAGGTCAAGCCAGCCGTTTCTTATCCAGGTTGCGTAATCCTGACACACGCCGGTCACAGAGGTGGAAACGTCCGGGAACACGTCCGCCGACAATATAACCCCGGGGGCAAAGTCGTCAATCAGATTTCTTACCTTTCCCACGAACTGGGTGACAAAGGACGCCCGGTATTCGCAGAAGCTTTTCCACCAGCTTGCGGAAGGGTCATAACCGGTTACTGTTATACCGGTTTTTGCTTTAAAGCCATCTACAATTTCTTTGTTAAACCCCCATTCGGAGTTGGGGAACCTTATATAATCAAGCTGAAGGCCGTCGATGTCATAGGTGGTGACTATGTATTTGTAGGTTTCTATAAGGAAATCCTGAACCTCGCTGTTGCAGGGGTTTACAAACAGAAAGGTGTCGTCTGAGACGGTGTTTCCGTTCCGGTCTTCCAAACGCCATTCCGGCTTTTTGTCGTACAGGGTGTTCCCCTTTGTGTTGGTGTGACCGGTATAAAACACCGGCAGCCAGAGGTGTAATTCCATCTGCCTCGAATGACATTCCTCTATAAAGGCCTGAAGCATGTCAAAGCCCTTCCAGGCGGGGTTCTGATCGTAGAGGGAACCTTCGGGCGTTGGCATAATCATATAACCGTTGTACATGGTTTCGATGCAGAGGGTGTTTATCCCCTTATCGTAAAGGGTCTGCACCGTGTTCGCCACCTGGCTGCGGGTGGTTTCCACGGGTCTTATCCATACCCCCCGGTATTCCACCGGAATATTTTCCGAAAGCAGGGCGGAAACTTTATTCAAGTCCGAAGCTAAAGCCTCGCTGAAGGCGAAGTAGGCCATGTAATCCCCGGTTTCCTCAAAGTCGGAATAGGCCGATTCAAGGTCGGTTTTGGCCTTTTCAAGAGCTTCAGATGCCTTTTCGTAATCCACCACCAAGCAGTTTTCGGCATTCCGGTCGTATAAATCATACAGTTCGTTAAGGCGGGACAAATCCGAAAGATACATGGTATAGGGAGTATATGTAAAGGTTACGGTTTTTCCCGCCCTGTCGAGGATGGCGGTCATTCCCACCAGGATATGTACCTTAAGATAGGCTCCGGCGGTGTTATGCCCCGACACCACATATCCCCCGGTCGGGATTGAGTTATTGTTTCCGCCCACCGAAATCACCAGACCGTTTTTATCCACACACACCTCAAAACCCCAGATATTGGTGTCGGTGGTTGCGCCGGCGGTGTAGATTATGGTTTCCTCCTCCCCCCGATGGCGGTTTTCCCCGTTGTAATTGACTGCGATGTCATAACCGGGGAAGGCTTTTTTATCTGTGACGATTATAACGGCCACCCTGCGGTTGTAGATTATATAATCCCCGACGCTGACATTGTCTTTCAGGAAGGCTGCCGACTGCTTTCCCCCTTCGGTAATGGAGTTATGCCCCGAAACCACGAATCCCCCATCGGGAATCAGGTTGTCGTTCCCCCCGGTGGATATAACCATACCTTCGGAATTGACGCACACCTCATAACCCCACTGGTTGGTGCCGGTGTGTTCCCCAGAACGGGTATAGATAATAAGCTCCCCGTCTCCCCGGCCGGCGTTTTCGTTATCCACGGCAAAGGTTACGGATTTGTTTTCGGCAAGGGACACAAGACTTGATATGTTTGAAAGACCCGCCGCAAGGGCGAAGAGGGCGAGGGTTAAGGATAAAAGCTTTTTTGCCATGCCTAATTCTCCCTGTTTTTACGCTTTTGATTAATAAGGATAAACGCCGCTGCGACGGTAACCGCCGCCGCCCCCACACACAGAGGGATAACCCATTTGATGAGGGATTTACCTTTTTTATTATTATTTTCCCGGGATGTTTCCTCTGAAGTTTCTTCCGATACTTCCTCGGTTGTTTCCCGGGATTCCTCTACGGAGGATTCCTCTACGGAGGACTCCTCAACCGGTCCCGTATATGGATTATCCAGCCTTACTTTATTGGGAACGGACCCCGGTTCGACGGTGAAGGCTGCCTTTTCGCTTATATTCCCGGTACAGTCGATAACCTCAAATTCATAGGTGACCTCCTTTTCGGGGTTATAGTCTAAGTCAATGAAGTTGTTGGGGTAGGCATCGCCGGTGGCAGTGCCTTCGTTTCTGGTGGAATTTCTGTAGGTAAAGAATTCCCCGTCTTTATAGATATTCACCCGGTGAACACCTATGTTGTCGTACATCCCCGACCAGTAAACCGTCAGGGTCTTTTTGCCGCCGCTGTTCTGGTAGGAGGTTCTGAACTTGGTGGGGGGAGTGGGGGGCACGGTTTCAAGTTCCCCGTTTTCAAGATAGTATTTGTAAGCGTCATAATAGCCGTCAACTGTGTTGTAGGGGGAAAGGTAATGGGGGACGGCGAAGAGGAATATCCGGTCAACGTATTCCGACACAATCTGCATCTGCCTTACCATCCGTTCGACGGTACAGCCTGACCAGTAGTTATAGCCGTCGTATTGATTATAAAACTTGTCTTTTGGCTGTTCAAAGATTTCGCAGTTGGACCAAAGCTGAATATCCTTTCCGCAGTTGTCCACGGCGTACCGGTATGCGGCGGTTACCCCGGCAAGGTTTTCAAGGTCATTCCCTCCCGCCCCAACGCTGTCCTGGGGACACAGTATATCCCCGTCCCGGAAACCGGCGTCGGCAAGGAGCTCCTTCCAGAAATTCCCTATGTTTTCAGTGGATTTTGAAACCCAGTTTCCTCCGAACATATTGACATAGGGGGAGAAAATAAAGGGCAAATCGTCATTTAACTCATTCAGCCTGTCAAAAACTATTTTAAATCCCTTTGAAAGGTTGTTTACATATAACGCGCGGGTGGAGGGATTGTCGAAATTTGAGGAATTATACATTTCCGGCACAAAGTAAAAACCCGCAAAGGTTTCGGGGTAGGCGGTATAGTAGATGTTGTAAACCTCCTCCGCCACGTCGGCAAACAGGGTACAGACGTTTTCGAAACCCGTGGCGTTGAGGTCGAAATAGGACCAGCCCGTTGAACTCAGGGCGTTGCCTATACCGACGTATATTTTAATGCCGTTTTCGGATAATTTTTCGAAAAGCGGGGTTAAAACATCCCTATCTTTTGTATATGCCGGGTTCTGGGTGGGGTAAGAGGCGTTTATTGTCCATTTGGAGGGGTCATGAATGGGTTCGCAGGTACAGCTTAAGGTGTCCCCCATTATTATGTATTCGATGCCCATTTCCTTCCACATTGCGATTTCCATTTCCCACCGCTCCTCGGTGTAGTTCATATACACCCAGGGCTGTATAAAGGTCCCGGTAACCGGGGAAATACCCTTGGATTTCATTTTTACCGGTGAAGGAGAAGCAACCTTTGAAGTATCGGTATCTATTGCCATAACAAGCAATCCTCCTAATAACGCAAAAATCAATACAAAAGCGACTATTACTGACAGACATCCTCTGCCCATAGGGTTCTTCCTTTCTATATATGCTATTAATCTAATAAAACGGCGGACGGATATCCGTCCGCCATTAATCGGCTTAATATTCTACCTATTATACCGTCGGGAGCGGCTTGTAGGTATAATACTGTTTTTCAATCCTCTTCTTGAAGATGAGGGGGTAGAGTTCCACGGTTTCGATATCTACTAAGGGTTCTTCTTCGCCGCCGCCGTCTCCGTTGCCGCCGGAACCGCCGGATGTATCGTCGGAAGCATCGTCGCTGGTCTGGTCGCCGGGTTCATCCGATGTATCTCCGTTGTTGCCGCCGTTGCCCTTTGCCGCGCCGGCGGTAAGGTCAACGTCAATTGTCCTTATAAGGCCGATGGCTTTTTCAAAGGAGCCTAAAATCACATCGTCGTACATGTCTTCCACAATGGCTAAGGTAATGTAGTCGTTTACTATCGCCCTTAAATTCTCGGTGGAATCCTTAATCTGGGTATTGGGGTCGGAGTTGTATGCAAAGGTTTCCATTACCACGTTCTGAATCCAGGCGTCGGTAAGGCGTTCCTTTACGGTATTGTTAACGTCCTCGTTAAGCGCGCCTTCGCCTAATTCCGCTCTTACGATGTTGGTAAGCTCGGTCCTTAAGGCGCTGGTCATTGAAACACGGTCTTTCTTAGCTTCCTCAACCACGTTGGATATGGCTATGCGGTAGTCGGGTATCGAACGGGCCTGGGGGTCGTCGAAGGGGAACATGGCGATGTATTCATTCTGGAATTTGATGTATTTATCCTTAAGATCGGCATTCAGTTCCACAAAGAAAGCATCAATCCGTTCCTTAATCAAACCCTGGAGATAGGCGTTGATTTCCACAAGACACAAATCAAAATGGCTTTCAAACACGTTTTCGCCGGTGGCGTTTAAAATTTCCTCAAGATATTCCTCGGAATTCAGAACCGCATCAAGACGGGCTTTGTATTCGTCTGTATCTTTATAAGCATTAAAGTCAGTATTGGTCTGGGTGGTGACGTATTTGTTTATTTCTACCAGTTTCTTTTCTTCAATCTGCTTGGAAAATGAGGTCTGGATCTGCTGAATCATGTATTCATCGGTACATATCTGGTTTACCAGCGCGTCAAGTTCCGAATCGGAAAGACCGGCGTTTTCGGGTTTTGCGGCTTCCGCGGCCTTCACATTTTTTCTTATATTGTTTTTATTGGATGTGGTATAATAATACTCCCAAGCCTTTTTATATGCCGCTTCTTCGATTTTGGTATACAATGCTGTGCCCTTGGCGTATTTTTCCGCCTTTTCGGCAAGGACTACGGCGTTGAATTCGTTTTCATACCTTGTCTTGATATCCTTGGTAAGGGCGTCGGTTACCTTGGGCCCCACCAGATCCACGATATCCTGCCATTCCACATCCAGGATGGTACCGTTTATAAGGTCGGGATAAAATGCGGCGGTATGTTCCTTGATTATGTTCACATAGTTGGGTTCGTAGATTAATTCCGAGTTGTTGTTGGGGTTTTTGATTCCCACCGGGTAGTAGGCAAAGCCCAGGGAAGCGGACTGCATCGTGGTCTTTAACGAGTCGATGTTCTGGACTTTGAGCTTTTCCCATTTGTCGGGGTTTTCCCCTTTGTAGGTGTATGTCAGGAAGGCATTGCCCGTGTATTTGACTTCCATGTTGTAGTCGTTGCTGAGACGGACCACCTGGTTCTTTTCGTCAAGTTCGTAGTGGGTTCCGGCTACGCCGTGTAAAAGCAGGTTGGCAGCCGCCGGGTTGGATTCGATGTATTCAAGCAGTTCCACCACGTCGTTGAGTTCGTCGGCAACGGTATAGGTGGAAACACAGAACAATGTTTCCAGTAGGTCCTCGTTGGTGGCAACGGGGTAGGAATGGATGGTGTAGTCGTAGTTGTGGTTGTTTTCCTTTTCCAGCCTTTCGATATCTTCGAAGGTGCCCCGTACGAATTTAACCGCCCACCTGCTGTTTTCCCCTTCGTTCTGGAGGTAACCCATGGCGCGGTAGCGGGCTATCAGGGTGAAGTAGTCCAGCACCGAATTGTCTTTGTAGGTTTCTTCCACCGTGGTGCCGTTCTTTATGTAGGAGGTAAATCCGTCATCAAACAGATATGCCACTTCGGGAGCGTCGAATATATTTCCCAGGGGGACAAGCTCGGGTTCGTTTTCGGCGATTGTCTTGAGATAGTATTCCAAATCCCAAAGGTTGGTCATGGTGTCGGCGTCCACTTCGTATTTGTCAAGGTATTCCTTGTCGAACACGATGTAGTCGTATTTGCCTATCCCCTTGTTCATGGGAATGCCGTATACTTTGCGTATTCCCTTGGCGTTGGGGACCTTTGCCGCCTCGATGAAGGAGGGGAACACATAGTCCTGGATAAGCTTGCCTTCGGTTTTAATCTTTTCGGTCAGGTCGGCAAGGAGTTCCTTCCCCACCAGGTCGATATATTTGTCATAGCCCTTTACAAGGAAGATGTCAACGCGGGGGCGTTGGAGAACGTATTCTTCGCCCCTTTCAAGCATTGATATGTAATCTTCGCCGGTCAGGACTTCGGAAGATTCGTTCTTGCCGTTATTGGATGAGGAGTCCGCCGCAGAATCGTTGGATTCTCCGGAAGTGTTCTTTGACGGCTTTTTCTTTTTTGCCTCTTCGTAGGCTTTTACTTCCGCAAGGTTTTTTTCAATCAGTTCGTCATATTCGTCTTCGGTTACCATTATAAGTTTAACGTTGACGCCGAGCTGGTAAAAAATAATACGGTTTAACGACAGCTCGACTTCTTTTATCGCTTCTTGCGTGGTGCCTTCTCCGCATATGGTGTAGAGGGTGTAAACCTTTGCCGGAATCGGCTCTGGTGGCGGGGGGTCGCCGCAGGAGGATAAAATAAACGGCGCAAGCAGCATTATGCAGATTAAAGCAGCCGATATAACTCTTTTTTTCATTAGGAAATGCCTCCAAATCTAAACGAAATACATTCTTAATATACACCATAAACCCTTTTATGTCAATACTTAAATCGTAATTAACCTTTCCTCTTTTTGTGAACATTACAATAAAATATATATATACCGGCAATCAAATCTATTAAAAATCCTAAAAAGTCATTGTATTTTTAAGCTTGATATTGTATAATGGCGTGAAAAGGAGGAAAGGAAATGTATAAATCTTCCAGCTTTGATTTTAAAAAAAATAAGAAAAAAACCGCAAAAGCGATATTTTGGATAGTAATCGCCGTAATTGCGGTGTCCCTGTTTTCCACCATGTACTATACTGTAAGCGACAAGGAGGTGGCGGTGGTAACCACCTTCGGTAAGGTCACCGGAATAAACGAGGCGGGAATGCACTTCAAGCTCCCCTTCGGGATTCAGAAGGTAAAATATGTGGAAATCAACGAAATCAAATCCATCGAAATCGGCTACCGTACCCATTCCGACGGTTCCACCACCTCCGTCTATGACGAATGCCGGATGATAACCGGCGACTTCAACATTGTAAACGTGGACTTTTTCGTGGAATACCGGATTTCCGACCCCAAAAAGTTTGTCTATGCCTCCGGCGACCCGGAAAACATACTAAAAATGCTTATTCAGAGCCAGATCAGAAACGTTATCGGTTCCTATGAAATCGACCCCATTCTAACCGAAAGCAAGGACCAGATTCAAACCCGTATAATGGATTTGACCATAGCCGAGCTTGCGGAATACGACATCGGCTTAAGCGTTGTCGATATTAAAATACAGGACAGCGAACCCCCCACCGCGGCGGTCAGCGAGGCCTTTGCCGCCGTTAAAAATGCCGATTCCGGGGCCAAAACCGCGGTAAACAACGCCAACGCATATAAAAACAAAAAGACGGCGGAAGCCGACGCCATGATTGACTCAATCCTCAAAAACGCCGAATACCTGAAACAGGCGAGGATTAACGAGGCTTATGAGGAAGTGGCGAAATTCAACTCCATGTTCGAGGAATATTCCAAATATCCCGACATCACCAAAACCAGAATGTATTACGAATGCCTTGAAACCTTCTTCCCGGACATTACGGTGTATATCGACACCACCGGCAACGGGGACATCCTAAAGCTGTTACCCCTTGACGGCAAGAGTTCGGGCAGTACCGGCGACTGAGGGGAGGAATAGGAAATGAAAAAAGTAATTTTAACTTTGGTTTCGATACTTGCTGTAATATTGATTATCGGGCTGTTCGATATGTTTTACGTGGTGGAGGAGGACCAGCACGCCCTGGTGGTAAGGTTTTCAAAGGTGGTGGAGGTTACCTCCGATGCGGGATTATACTTTAAAACCCCCTTTATTGACAAGGTGGTAAAATACCCCCGTTCCGCCCAGCTTTACGACATTAACCCTTCCCCGGTGTATCTTAAGGACAAAACCGCGATGATTGCCGACTCCTTTTTGATTTGGAAAATAACCGACCCCCTGCTTTTCCATACCAAGGTTTCGGGAAGCATCTACGAAGCCCAGAACCGCCTTGATACGGTTGCCTACAACAATATAAAAACCAAGTTCGGCAATCTGAATCAGCAGGACGTGGTTAATACCGACGACCCTTCCGAACGGAACAAAATCTATAACGAAATCCTTTCCCTGGTCAAGGATGCCGTTCTCCCCTACGGCATTGAAATCATTGATCTTAAGATAAAGCGTTTCGATCTTCCGGAATTCAACGAAAACGAGGTTTACAACCGGATGATTTCCGAACGCAACCAGATAGCCGAACTCTACAGATCCCAAGGGGAAACCGCCGCCGCCCTTATAACAAACGCCGCCGACAAGGACTACAACACCCGTATTTCCGACGCCAGGCTGAAGGCGGAACAAACCAAGGCCGAAGGGGAAGCGGAATATATGCGCATCCTTGCGGAAACCTACAACACCCCCGAAAAGGCCGAATTTTACGCCTTTATACGGGCGCTTGAAGCAATGCAGACCTCCCTTACCGGGGAAAAGGTTCTGATTATAGGTGCCGACAGCGAAATTGCAAGGATATTGAACAACAACTGATATGGATTCATCAAAATACAGAAAGGTTTTTTCCTCCCTGCCCCAGCTTGAAACCGAAAGGCTGATTTTGAAAAAAATAGAAATGGCAAACGCCAACGATATGTTTGCCTATGCCTCCCTTTCGGAGGTAACGAAATACCTGCTGTGGTCGCCTCACCTAAACATTGAGGAAACCCGGGGGTATATCGAATATCTTCAGCGGGAATACCGGCGGGGAAACTATGCCGATTGGGGGTTGAATCTTAAATCCACCGGGGTGTTTATCGGCACCATCGGCTTTGCCGACATCGATACCCGGAACAACCGGGGGGAAATCGGCTATGTCCTAAACCCCGCCTATCAGGGACAGGGCTATATGACCGAAGCGCTGAAGGCGGTGCTTAAGGTCGCCTTTGCCTACCTGGGACTCCGCCGGGTCCAGGCAAGGATTATGGTGGGGAACATTCCCTCCGAACGGCTGGCGGAACGGGTAGGTTTCAAGTACGAAGGCACATTGCGGGACCATCTCTTCGTAAAGGGGGCATACCGCACAATCCGCATTTTTTCTCTGCTTGCCGACGATTATTTTTCTAATAACTGATTTTTCGACAATAATGATTTTGCCGCATACAATGGTACTGTTAAGACAGAAGTTTAATGTCTTAAAGCCGCCTGTGCGGCAATATTATTATGGAGTGATAAATTTGAACAGATATGAAAATACACAAACCAAAAACAATTTAAAACGCACCTTTGAGGACGAATCCCACGCCCATACCAGGTACATGCTATACTCCCGGGTTGCCGAACAGGAGGGAATGGGGGACGCCGCCGATTTCTTCAACCGGGCTGCCGACGAAAAGTTGGGTCAGGCGGGGGTCTGGCTTAACGAAATGGGTATGATGGGAAACACTCGGCAAAACCTGAACTTTGCCATCGACGGGGAAACCGTTAATCAGGAAGCGCTGAGAAAAGCCGCCTCCGACGCCTCAAACGAGGGCTTTGACGATATTTCCGATAAATTTATTCTGAATATGAATATTTCCAAAAACCACGAAAACGACGGGCGGAGACTGCTTGAGGAAATGGATACCGCCGACGGGCAGGCTGCCGAAGCCATTTTTATCTGCCGCAACTGCGGCTACCGCCACAGAGGATTCAGATCCCCCGACTTCTGCCCCCTCTGCGGCGTTACACGGAGATTTTTCAGACGCCTTCTGTGGTGGCTGTAAGCCAAAGCGACGAAAACGAAAAAACGAGCCCTTTCGGCTCGTTTTGTTCTTTTACAAAGGGTTAAACTTAGATAGCCCTTGAAACTCTGCCGCTTCTTAAGCAGCGGGAGCAGACGGCAACGGTCTTGTTGTTCCCGTTTACAACGGCGCGGACTTTTCTTATATTGGGCTTCCAGGTTCTTGCGGTCTTTCTATTGGAATGGGAAACATTGTGACCGAAGGACACACCCTTCCCGCAACATGTGCATTTAGCCATTATTTTACACCTCCGAATTAGTACGCAAATTAACATAGCGATTTAGTATATAACAAAGAATTTAATTTGTCAAGGGTTATTTTTAAGCATTTCTCCCACTTTATATATATCTCCCGCCCCCATTAGGATAACCATATCGTCCTTTTGGGCGGTGCTTTTAATAAATTCAACCGAACCTTCGAGGTTTTCAACAAAATATCCGTTGATTTTATCCGCGAGCTGCTTTCCGCTTATGCCATAGGTGTTTATTTCCCTGGCGGAATACACGTCGGTTACCGCCACAATATCGGAATTTGAAAGGGATGCGGCAAAGGCGTCAAACATGGAAGCCAGTCTTGTGTAGGTATGGGGCTGGAAAACCGTGATAACCCGCCCTTTGGCTGTCAGCTTTGCGGTTTTAAGGCAGGCGGAAATTTCGTCGGGGTGGTGGGCGTAGTCGCTGATTATGGTCGCTCCGTTTATTTCCCCCACCTTTTCAAAACGTCTTGCCACTCCGGTAAATTGACTTATGCCCTTGGTTATGTCGTCAGCGGAAAGTCCGTTTATGTAGCAGGCGGCAAAGGCGGCCACCGAATTTGAAATATTGTGTTCCCCGGGAACGGCAAGGGTTACCTGCGCCTCCCCGCCGGGGTAAACTATATCGTAGGCAGCATAGCCGTCAGTCAGTTTTATGTTTTTGGCGTAAAAGTCCGCCTTTTCCTTTGCCGAAAAGTAATACAGTTCGCCGGTATAACCCTCCGCCGCCTTTACGGCATCGGGGCAATCCTTATTTACAACTGCCTTTTCGGAATGGGATATGTATCTGCTGAAAGAGGAAATAAGCTGGTCTATGGTTTTGAAATAATCGGTATGGTCGTGGTGGACGTTGAGAATAACCCCGGTGGTGGGGCGGAAGGAAAGAAAGGAATCCTTGTATTCGTCTGCTTCGAAAACAAAGGTGCCGTCGTCCCCGATTTTGTAGCAGGCATTTGCAAAGGGGAGATATGCCCCCACCGCAAAGGTGGGGTTGTGATTGGGAGCAACGTCGAAAATCCTTGAAATAAGGCCGCTGGTGGTGGACTTGCCGTGGGTGCCGGCAACCCCGATGGAAATTTCGAAATCCGCGGTAATAGCTCCCAAAAGGCTTGCCCTCGGCACCACCTCTATGCCTTTTTTCAACGCTTCAACGATTATGGGGTGACTTGTGTTGACTGCGGCGGTATAAACCACCAGGTCAACTCCCTTTAATTTGGGGTTTTCCGTCCGGTAAACCACGTCAACCCCCTTCTGCTCCAGCATGGCGGTTTCTTTTGAGGGGCTTCTGTCGTAGCCCAAAACCTCCTTGCCGCGGGATCTCATTATAAGGGCAAGGGAGGACATGCTTATTCCCCCGATACCCACGAAATAGATTTTTTTATAAAGGCTAAGGTTTTTCAAGCATTTTCCTCCCGGTATTCTGGTCTGATATATTTATAAAAAACGAATAAACATCAATCATTGTGTTTCTCAGATAATTATAGCATGGTTTATTTAAAAAGCAAGGTTAATGTTGAATAGTTTTGTTAAGGTTTTTCCATAATAAGGTTGACATTTTTACAAGGAGATCAGACTGAATGGAAATTACCGACATTAAGCTCCGCAAGCTGTTCAACGAAGGACCCCTTGAGGCGATATATTCAATAACCTTCGACAACGAGCTGGCGTTACACGACGTAAAGCTGGTTAAAAAGGAGGAAGGCTATATTGTGGTTATGCCCAACCGCAGGCTTTCAAACGGGCTTTTCAAGGACATCGTTCACCCTATAAATTCCGTCTTCAGGGACAAAATTTCGTCACAAATTGTTAATTTTCACAAGAATAGTCTGTCAAATAGCGAAATTACGTTAAAATAACGGTTGATTTACCGTCCGTTACCTATTATAATAGTAGTATTATTTTCGGAAAGGACGGTTTTCAATGACGAAAGTAAACAATGAAAAATTATATAAGCTGGTAGCCACGGCCATATTTTCAGCAGCCGTAGTGGTTCTTACCCTGACTATGGGTATGATAAAGATAGGCAGCTTCAATCTGACCTTTGCCCTTGTTCCCATTGTGCTGGCGGGGGTATTCTTCGGTATCGTGCCGGGGACGATTGCGGGTTTTGCTTTCGGGCTGACGGTGTTTATCCAGTGCGCCACCGGCTTGGAACCTTCCGGACACGCTCTTTTTGTCATTAATCCCTTTTATACTTTTGTCGCCACCGTGGTGAGGGGGGCTCTTATGGGCTTTTTAACCGCCCTTGTTTTCAGAGGACTCACCAAGGTTATTAAGAATATGTATATAAAAGCCTTTGCGGCATCGGTATTGGCGCCTGTTTTCAATACAGGTTTGTTTTTGCTTATTTATGCCACATTGTTCAACCCCCAGATGAAAGAGTTTGCCGCGGCGGAAGGGGCAAGCGCTTTGTACCTGCTGTTTATAATAATTGCCGGTGTGAACTTCCTGGTGGAGGTGGCAACCACCGTCGTTGTGACTCCCCCCATCGCGGTGGTGCTCGAAAAGACCGTAAAGACGGAAAAATAGCATAATTCTTGAAAATAACAGTTGACAACGTTAAATCTGTATGTTACAATATCGTTTGCCGCTTGTCCGGGGCTTGTTAAAAGGGTTAAACCCTGCCTTGACTGACAGCGAGTCTTAAACGGAAGGAAGGTCCATTTCGTGTACGCAATTATCGAAACGGGCGGAAAACAGTACAAAGTCAGCGGAGGCGATATTATATTCGTCGAAAAGCTTGACGTCAATGAAGGCGACACCGTTATACTTGACAAGGTGCTATTGTTTTCCGACGACGAAAACACTGTAGTCGGTTCGCCCTATACGGATTATAAATGCGAAGCCACCGTGGTTAAGCAGGGAAAAGACAAAAAGATAGACATAATCCGTTATAAGTCCAAGAAAAACGAAAAAAAGCATATAGGACACAGACAGCCCTATACCAAGCTGCAGATACTTTCAATCAGCAAGTAAGATTATGACCTCCGTTACCTTTTTCACAAAAAGCGGGAATTTATCGGGGTTTGAAATAACCGGACATTCGGGTTTCGCAGGTTCGGGAAACGACATACTGTGCGCCGCCCTGTCCGCCATGACAAGCCTTGTTGCCACCGTCATGGAATCGTCGGGTGTAAGACACACCTTTGAAACAGACGAAAATATCCCGAAAGCCCTGTTATTAACGGAGGATACCACCCGGATAACCGAAAATTTACTTTCCGGCCTTTACCGCGAGGTTTTGGAATTGGCAAAGGAATATCCCAAGCACATAAGGGTGGAAAAGCGGGAATACCATAAAGGAGTCAATTAAAATGCTTAAATTGTCATTACAGTTCTTCGCCCATAAAAAGGGCGTGGGCTCAACCAAAAACGGCAGGGACAGCCAGTCTAAGCGTCTTGGCGCCAAAAAGGCAGACGGCCAGTATGTCATCGCCGGCAACATAATCTACCGCCAGAGAGGCACCCATATACATCCGGGCGAAAACGTAGGCATAGGCTCGGACGATACCCTTTTTGCCCTTATCGACGGGGTTGTGAAGTACGCTCCCGCCGCCAACGGCAGAAAGAAAGTCAGCGTCATTTCAAAATAGCTTTGCTATCGATAAGAGTATGCCAAGGGATTGGTATGCTCTTTTTTCATGCCGTTTTAAACTAATTCAAAGGGGGGGATAAACATGTTCATAGACAAAACGGATATTTACATCAAAGCCGGCAAGGGCGGCAACGGCGCCGTGTCTTTTTTAAGGGAAAAATATATGCCTAAGGGAGGTCCCGACGGGGGGGACGGCGGCAGAGGGGGAAACGTGGTGTTTTCGGTGGACGACAGCATGAACACCCTGTTCGCCTATAAAAACCGCCGCAAGTTTGTCGCCGCAAACGGGGAAAACGGACTGGGAAAGAAATGCCACGGCAAATCCGCCCCCGACCTTATCCTGAAAGTCCCGACAGGGACGATTTTAAGGCATAAGGAAACCGGTAAGATTATCCACGATATGTCCGACGGAAAGGATTTTATCGCCGCCGCCGGAGGGAAGGGCGGCTGGGGTAACGCCCGCTTTGCCACCTCTACAAGACAGGCTCCCCGCTTTGCCAAGTCGGGAAGGGAAGGGGAGGAATATAACCTTACCCTTGAACTTAAAATGCTTGCCGACGTGGGTCTTATCGGCTATCCCAACGTGGGAAAATCCACCCTCCTTTCAATGGTGACCTCCGCCCGCCCGAAAATCGCATCCTACCATTTCACCACCCTTTCCCCGAATTTAGGGGTTATTTCCGCCTTTGCGCAAACCTTTGTGCTGGCGGATATCCCCGGACTGGTGGAGGGGGCTTCCGAGGGCAAGGGCTTGGGGCATGAATTTTTACGCCATATCGAACGCTGCCGGCTTTTGGTGCATGTGTTTGACATTTCCGGTTCCGAAAGACCTGACCCCCTGGGGGACATTATCACCATAAACGCCGAGCTTGAAAAATATTCAACAGAACTGGCATCCCGTCCCCAGATTCTCGCCGCCAACAAAGCGGATTTGGGTTACGATGAAACAACGCTTAATAAAATAAAAGAATACGCCTCACAAAGAAAGCAGCCCGTTTTTATTATCTCCGCCGAATACGGCGAAGGCCTAAACGAACTGCTTGAAAGGATAGCCCTTGACGTTTCCTGCCTTCCTCCCCCTCCGGTGTATCAGAGGGAATATTTCGATGAAGGAAAAGAGGAGGAAATTGCCGTCAAAAAGGAAAACGGCATTTTCTGTGTTACCGGCGGAGATCTCAAACGCCTCTGCGGCGACATCAACTTCGACGACCGGCAGTCCCTTGCCTATTTCCAGAGGATGCTTAAGAACACAGGGGTTATCGATCTGCTTGAAAAGGAAGGGATTGAGGAAGGGGATACGGTGGACATTTACGGAATCCAGTTTGATTTTGTATTCTGAAACACCGTTTCCACCACTTTGGGGGAGACTTCCGGGGAATACCGCCACCGGCACAGCCTCCCGGAAGTATAATAATACTCATAGGTGAAATCCGGCTTTTCCCGTTCGGCTTTATCTATAATGACCAGCTTAACCTTCATTTTCTGGGGTATAACGCTTTTTATGTAAACCGAAACCCAGTCCCCCGCCTCAAGGCCTTCCCGGTATTCGGCAAGCCCGGCAAGGTTGGGGGAAAGCTCAACGAAAATGCCGTATTTCTCAATGCTGCGGACAATGCCGGTTACCGCCTGCCCTGCAGGGAACTTCAGGGCGTTTTCCTCCCAGGTCCCCAACAGTTCCTTGTGGGAAAGGGAAATCCGCCCGTCGCAGTCGCAGGAGGTTTTAACCACCGCTTTTATTTTCTGACCGGTGTAAAACCTGTCTTTGGGATGGGAAATGCGGGACACCGACATGGCGTCGATGGGGAGCAGGGACACAATCCCGCAGCCCACGTCACAGAAAGCGCCGAAGGGTTCCATGNNTCCATGTGGGTTACCACCGCATCGATTATATCCCCGGGTTCGTAAAAGGAAATACAGTTGTCCATACATTCCCGCTGGGCGGCTTTCCGGGAAAGCGTAACCGTATCGCAGTTAATTTCCGCCACCTTAAAGCAGACGGTTTTCCCCACCCGGGAAATTACGGCGATTTCCCGCGAACCTTCCCGCACGTTGTCGTCGGTGCATTCGGAGTAGGGAATAATCCCGGTTATACCGCCGGGAAGACGGACATGGAGATTATGGTTTTCGTCGCACCTTATGGCCTTGCCTTCGAGAATCACCCCGTTTTCCAGGGCTTTTTCCAGGGTGGCATAAGACCGGCAGTACTCCCTCACCCGCATAGTGCCTATTTGCATCCCCTCAGGAGGATAATCGTTGTTTTTCATACCCACCATACCTTTCCCATTCTTATATATAAACATTTAGAATATTTTTATATCAATACCGATACCATTCATTTATATTAATTTATAAAATCAAATCTCCGTTTTTCAGCCGGGTTCCCCGGTTGAAAAACACCTTCACAGGCGCACTCGTGCGCCCCGCGCAAATCCCCTGTTGCCCGCGATAGCGAAACACCGTTTCGCAATCGCCTATTCAGTAAATATATACGAGAGGTCCCACCGTCATATGTTTGAAAAGCTTGAACAAATCGAAAAAAAACTAATTGAAATCGAAGAGAAGATTTCCGACCCTAAGGTTATAGGGGATATACAGCAGTACGCCGCCCTTATGAAGGAGTACAAAAAAACGACTCCTATAGTGGAAGAATACCGTCTTTACAAGAAGGCGAAGGCGGATATCGGGGAAGGCAGGGAAATCCTTGATTCCACCGACGACCCGGAAATGCGGGAACTGGCGAAAGAGCAAATCGAAAAGGCCGAAAAGGATGTGGAAAAGGCCACCGATACATTACGCATCATGCTGCTGCCCACCGACCCCAACGACGACAAGAACGTAATAATCGAAATCCGCGCCGGAGCCGGCGGGGAGGAGGCGGCATTGTTTGCCGGGGTCCTTTACCGTATGTACAATATGTATGCGGAGGAATGCGGCTTTAAGTGCGAGCTTTTGTATACCAACGAAACCGAACTGGGGGGCTTTAAGGAGGTTTCCTTCATGGTAACCGGGGAGGGTGCCTATTCCCGCTTTAAGTTTGAATCCGGCGTCCACCGGGTACAGCGGGTGCCCGAAACCGAATCCCAGGGGCGGATACAGACCTCCACCGCCACGGTGGCGGTGCTCCCCGAAGTGGATGACAGCGAATTCGAGCTTAATATGGAGGAACTGGAAATAACCACCCACCGTTCCACCGGCGCCGGCGGTCAGCACGTGAATAAAACCGAGTCGGCAATCCGGATAATCCATATCCCCACCGGGACGGAAGTCGACTGTCAGGACGAACGCAGCCAGCTTAAAAACAAGGAAAGGGCGTTAAAGATTATGAAGTCCCGCCTTGCGGAGCTGGAACGGCAGAAGAAGGAAGCGGAACTGGCAAACCAGCGGAAAAGCCAGGTGGGCACCGGCGACAGAAGCGAACGCATACGCACCTACAACTACCCTCAGGGGAGGGTTACCGACCACCGCATAGGGCTTACCATATACTCCCTTGATTCCTTCGTGAACGGAAGAATGGGGGAAATGGTTGACGCCCTTATAACCGCCGACCGGGCTGCCAAGTTAGCATCCCAGGACGAAAATCAGTTTTAATACAAAAAACAATAAAAAACAAAAAGATACAAAATAAAATATAAAAAAACTCTTGCAATTGTGTTTTTTATATGTTATACTGCACTTTGCGTGAAAATACAGAGCAGAAAGAGAGGGATATATAAAATGAAATCAAACATTCATCCTGAATACAAGGAAACAGTAATCAGGTGTGCTTGCGGCGAAGAATATAAAACATATTCCTGCAAAGATTCCGTTAAGGTTGATATATGCTCCAAATGCCATCCCTTTTTCACCGGAAAACAGAAATTCGTAGATGCCGGTGGACGTGTTGACAAGTTTAAGAAGAGATTCAACCTCGAATAATGGAAAAATCCTGACACGGCTGTTTCGTTGAAACAGTCGTGAATTTTTTTTAGGGCGTTTGTAAAACTGCGTTTTCCAAACGCCGTTTAACGGAGAGGGTACGAGGGTTTATCCCCGCCTTTTAGGGCGGTTGCGAAACTTCGTTTCCCAACCGCAAATACGGGGGATTGCGCGGGTTTATCCCCGTCGGGAAAGCAAAGCTTTCCCTCCTCCCCTCCACCCGCGGGGCGCACACAGTGCGCCTGTGAAGGTGTTTTTTAAGCGGGAGACCCGCTTAAAAAACGGGTTTTTGTTTGTAATGGCAAAACTGCGTTTTGCCATATAAGGAACGGATTTTACGGATAATATATTTGAGATTTATGATAGGAGAATTTATGCCTGAAAGTAATATATTGATGAGTAATCAGACGGGGGAGAAGGCACGGGCGGTGCTTATTTCCCTTAAAACGCAGGAGATTACCGAGGAGTTTTCGGAAATTTCCCTTGACGAGCTTGAAAAGCTCCTTGAAACCGCCGGGGGGGAAACGGTACTACGGGTTATCCAGTCAAGGGAATACCCCGACCCCGCCACCTATATCGGTAAGGGAAAGGCCGCCGAAATTGCCGATTTTATCAAAAACGACGGTACAGTAAACCTTGCGGTGGTTGACAATGAGCTTACCCCTTCCCAGATAAAGAACCTTGAGGACGCCCTTGATGTCCGGGTTATCGACCGGACGATGCTTATCCTTGACATTTTCGCCCTCCATGCCACCACCGGGGAAGGCAAGCTTCAGGTGGAAATCGCCTGCCTTAAATACACTGCACCCCGGATTGTGGGGCATGGCAAAGAAATGTCCCGTCTCGGTGGGGGTATCGGCACCAGGGGCCCCGGCGAATCCCAGCTTGAAACCGACCGCCGCCATATAAAACGGCGTATCGCATCCCTTAACCAGCGACTCTTGGAACTTGAACGCACCCGAAGCGTCAAGCGGGGGGTAAGGGAAAAGAACAAGATTAAAACAGTTGCCATAGCCGGCTATACCAACGCAGGCAAGTCGACTCTGCTAAATTACCTCACCGGCGCAGGGGTGCTAACCGAGGACAAACTCTTTGCCACCCTTGACCCCACCACCAGAAAGCTGTCCCTGCCCGACGGGGAGGATATTTTGCTAACCGATACGGTGGGATTTATAGACCGGCTCCCCACCCATCTTGTCAAGGCCTTCAAGTCAACCCTTGAGGAAATCAAGTATGCCGACATTATCGTCTGCCTGGTGGATTCCTCCGAGCCCGATTCCGAACGCACCCGTAAGCGTAAAGTCACCGAACAGCTTATAAACGAGCTTTCCGGCGGGGGAATAGAGGTTATCTGGTGCTACAACAAGGCGGATAAAGCCATCGAAACCCACCTTATTCCCTCGGAGGGAATACTGATTTCCGCCTCCACCGGGGAAGGGGTTGACGGACTGCTTAATAAAATCAAAGCGGTTTTAGCGGGGAATAAAAAGCTTATAACCTTTTTCTTCCCCCATTCCAGGGTTTCCGAAGTAAATACGCTTTACCGGAATGCGGTGGTTAAGCACACCGAATACACTTCCGACGGGGTGGTTGTAACCGCCGAGTGCGAAAGGGATATAGCCAACCGCTATTTGGCCTTTGTGCAGAAATAACAAAAACCGCCGTAAAAACACCGGATGAAATGCTTCTCCTTAAGCCTTATAATTAAGGTGAAAGGTAGGTAGCATTATGACGGATATAATCAGAAACGGTATCGACGTTTATCACCGCACCGGGGAAATCGACTGGAAAAAGGTAAAGGATTCCGGCATTTCCTTTGCCATGTGCAAGGCAAGCCAGGGTTCCAAGCTTTCCGACCCGGATTCGGGCCCCTTCGGGGACAACAAATTCAGCGAATATGTAAAAGGCGCCGCAAAGCAGGGAATTTTTTGCGGCGCATATCATTTTCTTACGGGCACATCCTTGAAAAAGATTGAGGAGGAAATAAATTTTTTCCTGAAAACCCTAAAGAAACATCCTGATTTTATCAGTTATCCCTGCGCCGTTGATATGGAGGGGGAAAGGTACAGAAAGCTGTCGAAGAGGGAAAACACATCCTTTGTAAAGCTGTTTTGCGAAAAGGTAAAAGCGGAGGGCTTTATCCCCATGCTGTACACCAACGGGGATTTCTACAAAAACTGCTTTAACCTTTCCCGGCTTAAAGACATTGACATCTGGTTCGCAAGATATTATAAGGAGCCTTCGCCCCTTCCCAAGCCGGATATTCCGGGAATGACCATGTTCCAGTGGACAAGTTCCGGCAGTGTTCCGGGGATTTACGGCAGGGTGGATCTGAATGTCTGCTATGTTGATTATTCCAGGAGGACAAAAGGCGAACCGGCAAAGGGCGAACTTAAGACCGGCGACCGGGTTTCTTTTACGGAAAAGGCGAAAACCTACTGGCCGGAAGGTCCTGCCATCCCCGCCTTTGCGAAAAAGAAAACCTATAAAATAATTCAAACCGAAAGCCGGGGGAAAGAGGTTGTAAAGGGAGGCGCGAAATGCGTTTTGCTTGATGACATAAACACCTGGACGGCTGTGGATAATTTAAGTAAAGTATAAAAATCTACATAATACGACAAAAAACGGGCGAACCGCCCGTTTTTCTTATGCTTTTTCAAGTATCCACATCTGGCTTCTGTATTCAAGGGTGATTTTGACCGGAAGGCCGAACCCCATAAGCTGGGCGCCCGAATAGGTCTGACCGGTGAAGATGTCCTTGTAGGCGGTATCCTTATCCAGCCCCTTTAGCCTTATATGCTGGTTTTTATCGTACAACCTCACATGGGTGTTGACATACCCGGCAACACACACCGCCCTGTCCTGTGAAACGGCGCACCAGGCGGCGCAGTCTTCCTCATAATTGGTCTTAAGCCGGTAGTAATCCCCCGTCACCAGAACATACCCGTATTTTTTATAAAGTTCCGCGGATTTTGCCACCAGTAGCTTTTCCTCTTCCGAAAGGGAGGTGGGGTCAAGTTCATACCCGAAGGAGCCGGTAAAGGCTACGGTAAAGCGGGTTGCAAAGTCGGTGACATGGGCGGTCTGATGGTTGGGGGAAGCGGAAACATGGGCGGAAATTGCGGACATGGGGTAAACCAAAGAGGTGCCGTACTGGATTTTAAGCCTTTCGATGGCGTCCGAATTGTCGCTGGTCCAGGTCTGGGGCATATAGTACAGCATTCCCGCGTCAAACCTGCCGCCCCCGCCGGAACAGGATTCAAACAGCACCTCGGGGAAGGACTGTGTCAGCCTTTCAAGGAGGGAATAAAGCCCTAAATAATACCGGTGGCTTACCTCTCCCTGACGGTCGGGGGGGAGAACCTCGCTCCCTACTTCCGCCATATTGCGGTTGAAGTCCCATTTTACGTAGGAAATCATACCCGAATCAAGTATTTTGGCAATCGAATCATAAAGATAATCGCACACCTCCGGCCTTGAAAGGTTAAGCATCAGCTGATGCCTTCCTTCCGAACGGGGGCGGTTTTCTATATGCAGACACCAGTCGGGGTGGGCTCTGTAAAGGTCGGAATCGGGGGAAACCATTTCGGGTTCGAACCAGATACCCAGGCCGCAGTTGTTTTCCTTAAGCATTTTATAAATATTGTCTAAGCCGTTGGGAAGCTTTTTTCGGTCTATCACCCAGTCGCCTAAGGAGCAGTTGTCGGTGTTCCGCTTACCGAACCAGCCGTCGTCGATAACCAGAAGCTCGATTCCCAAGTCGGCGGCGCATTTGCCGATTTTTAAAAGCCGTGCTTCGTCAAAGGAAAAATAGCAGGCTTCCCAGCTGTTCAGCAGCACCGGACGGCGGGCGTTTTTATATTTTCCCCGTATCAGCCTGTCGTTTATTGCCTTATTATATATATGGGAAAGGGAGGTCAGCCCTTTATCGGTGTAACAAAGTACCGCTTCGGGGGTGGTAAATTCCCCGTTTTGTTCCAGCTTCCAGGAAAAGCCGTCGGGATTAAGCCCCGCCAGCAGCCGGCAGGCGTTGTACTGGGTGCCTTCCGCGGTTATGGCGTGGGAGCCGGAATACACCAGCAAAACCCCGTAAAATTCCCCGTGGTCTTCGTCGGCGGTGGGGGAGGCAAGAATCAAAAAGGGGTTATGGACGTGCCCCGACGACCCCCGGCGGCTGGCAAGCTCGAACTTGCCGTGGTTAAGCCTGAACCGTTCGATCATCCTCTCCCGGCAGTGGGTGCCGTAGTTGGAAATAACCTCAAAATCCATATGGTCGAAATCCACACAGGCGGAAGCGGCCGCCTTGATATGGCAGGGTTTTTCCCCGCAGTTGCGGATAACGGTATGCCGGCTTATTATGTTGTAATCCTCAAACACCGTATAATACAGGTCGCATTCGACAAGACTTATATTGTCACGCAGTGTTATAACGAGGGTGCTTGCCCTGTCCCCTTCTTCCGCATAAAAGGCGGGAAGTCCGGGAAGCCCGGGCTTTCCCCCGATTATCTTATGGGAAACATATCTTAAATCACATATATTTGTCCCGTCGGGGTTTATAATCTCAAGAGCGGGGGAACGGAGGTCCCCCCTGCCGAAGCAGGGGTATTCCAGGGGGGTATCGTCAAGGATAAAGCCCTGACAGCCTTCAAGACGGCAGGAAAAAGCCGCCCGTCCCTGTTCCCATCTCATATAGGAATGGTCGGTTACATTCAGCCTTTCCCCGTAGTAGATATGGAGAAGGAATCCGTCCCTTACCTGCATTACATAGGATGAATTGTCTGTGTCAAGCTGGAACTGTTTTGAATTTTCAAGGTATGTAATCATTTTGTAACCCCTGTTCAGAGATTTTCAATCATTATTTTAGCGATATTAAAATACACCAGCAGTGAAATTGCGTCAACTATGGTGGTTATAAAGGGGGATGCCATTACTGCAGGATCAAAACCCAAGCGCTTTGCAAGTATGGGGAGAGAGGAGCCGATAATTTTTGCAACAAACACCACCATAACAAGAGTGATACATACCACCGCCGCCACCGTCATGGATATATTGTTTTTAAAAATCAAATTATCAACCAAAAGTATTTTTATAAAATTGGCTGCAGCAAGGGCGATACCGCAAAGCAGGGATACACGCAACTCTTTCCATATAATAACCAATATATTTTTCATGGAAATTTCATTGAGCGCCATGCCCCGTATTATGGTGACAGAAGACTGACTGCCGGCGTTCCCCCCGGTATCCATAAGCATGGGAATAAAAGCGGTAAGAATAACGCTCCCTGCCAGGGCTGATTCGAAGCTTTTAATAATTTGTCCCGTAAAGGTAGCCGACACCATAAGCATAAGCAGCCATGGGATACGATTTTTCCAAATTTCAAGAATGCCGGTTTTAAGATAGGGCTTGTCCGAGGGGACAAGAGCGGCCATCTTTTCGATGTCTTCGGTGGTAGCTTCCTCGATAACGTCAATGGCGTCGTCGAAGGTGACTATTCCCACCAGGCGTTTTTCGTGGTCCACCACGGGTATGGCAAGGAAGTCGTACTTTGCCATTTCCCGGGCGACTTCCTCTTTATTCTGGTTGGTTGTGGCGTATATGACGTGGGTGTTCATTATATCACCCACTATGGCGTCGTCGTTTGCCACAAGCAAATCCTTAACGCTTATTACTCCGAGGAGAATCCTGTCTGAGGAGGTGACATAGCAGGTATAAACCGTTTCCTTGTCCACCACCGTCCGCCTTATCCGCAGTATTGCCTCCATAACCGTCATGGCGGGACGGAGGGTAACGTATTCGGTGGTCATTACGCTCCCCGCCGAATCTTCGGGGTAGTTTAAAAGTTCGTTGATTTGTTTTCTTTTTTCGGGGTCGGCGGACTTTAATATCCGCTTTACCACGTTCGCCGGCATTTCCTCTATAATGTCAACGGTGTCGTCGATAAAAAGCTCGTCGAAAATCTGCTTTAACTGGATATCGGAAAAGGATTTTATAAGCAGTTCCTGTTCCGCGCTTTCCATTTCCACAAAGGCTTCCGCCGCCAGTTCCTTGGGCAGTACCCTAAACACCACCGGTATTGAATTTTCGTCAAGCCGGCTTATTGCCTGGGCGATGTCCTGGGGCGTTTCCGACGACAGAAGTTCCTTAAGGGCGGAATAGTCCTTTGTCCCGAGCAATTCAAGAATTTTTTCTTCCATATAACCTTACCTCCTTTAGAATAAACTTTCGGGAGCATAAGGCATTCACGACGGAACTCAGCCCGATATAAAAAAGGCAAAAAGAAACCATCGCGGTATGCCTGTATTACTTCCGGATTCCATTCTTTTCGCCTCTTTCCGTATTATTGTCAGTCGGCAATAAACTATACCCGTCCTGCGGTATATCCGAATTGTACGGGTGAACCGTAAGGCAGAGATATTATTTGCCGCCTTTTTAATAGTATATTTTTTTGTTTTATTTGTCAAGGGTAAAAAAATTAAAGCACGGGCGAAAAAAAGGTTGATTTTTGTCTATTTGGTGTTATAATTTAAAAGGTATATATGTTTACGGCTGGAAAGCTGTGTCCGGGCGGCGTCATTGCCGGATGTTTTTGTATAGAGAAAAGTCCTGCTGTCCGGGCGGGAAAGGAAAAAATATGAGTAAAGTTACCGTTTTCGACCACCCTCTTATTACTCACAAGCTGACCATCATGCGGCAGAAGGAAACCGGCTCAAAGGATTTCAGGGAACTCCTTTCCGAAATTTCTATGCTTATGGCTTATGAGATAACCCGGGACCTTCCCCTTGAGGAGCTGGAGATTGAAACCCCCATCTGCAAAACCACCCAGAAGATGGTGTCGGGCAAAAAGATTGCCATCGTTCCCATATTAAGGGCGGGTCTGGGGATGGTAGAAGGTTTCCTTACCATATGTCCGGTAGCCAAAGTGGGACATATGGGGGTTTACAGGGATCCCGAAACCAAATTGCCGGTTAGGTATTACGCCAAAATGCCCCAGGATATTGCCGAAAGAAAGGTGGTCGTTTTAGACCCCATGCTTGCCACCGGCGGTTCCAGCAACGCGGCGATTTCCGAACTTAAGAAACTTGGTTGCAAAGAAATTTCCCTTATGAATCTTGTGGCGGCACCGGAGGGTATAAGAGCGGTACAGGAAACCCACCCCGACGTAAACATCTATGTGGCGGCGGTAGACGATTGTCTTAACGACCACGCCTACATCGTGCCGGGACTGGGGGATGCCGGCGACAGGATTTTCGGAACCAAGTAAAATGGTACACTTCGGTAACGGCTGGGATAATATCCTTGGGGAGGAATTTTCAAAGGACTATTATCTAAAACTGCGTGAATTTCTTAAAACCGAATATTCCCGCCACACCGTTTACCCCGGCATGTACAACATTTTCAACGCTTTTAAGCTGACCGACTATAACGACGTAAAGGCGGTAATAATCGGTCAGGACCCATATCACGGGGAGGGGCAGGCCCACGGCCTTGCCTTTTCCGTCCCCGACGGGGTGGAAATCCCCCCTTCGTTGAAAAATATTTTTTCCGAACTTAAAAGCGATTTGGGTATTCCCCTCCCCGAAAGCGGCAACCTTACCCGATGGGCGAAGTCGGGGGTGCTGCTTTTGAACGCCGTTCTCACCGTCAGGGCGGGGATGGCGGGGAGCCACAGGGGAAAGGGCTGGGAAACCCTTACAAACAGGGCAATTCAGGCGCTGAACGACAGGGAAAAGCCGGTGGTGTTTCTCCTTTGGGGAAACTTCGCCAAGGAGAAAATCCCCCTGATAACCGGTAAGCAGCATCTGATTCTGACCGCCCCCCATCCGTCGCCTTTGTCGGCTTACTACGGTTTTTTCGGCTGCAAGCATTTTTCGCAGTGCAATGAGTTTTTAAGCCAAAACGGCATTGAAGAAATAAATTGGTGATATATAGATTATGATATATTGAAACAGCGGCAAAACCGCTGTTTTTTTGTTGTTTGCAATTCTCATAAAACCGTAGGGGCAGATATCACCGGCAGTAAGGCGGGAATAAAAATGCCTTCCCCTTGAGGGGAAGGTGTCAGCCGCAGGCTTACGGATGAGGGGCAGTGCCGCATATACGGAAGAAAAAATAAAGCAAATTTACCGGCACACATAACGGGGTTACAATCCCTACGGCTCGGTTTCCCCTCGTCGCCTCCCTTTGCACAAGGGAGGCTTACTTTTGATTCAGCCGCCTGCTCTGCATGGGGAGCGGGTGTTTTGGAAACAAATGAAAATCCACAGCTTTCGCTGTGGATAAAATAACTTTCGGCGGGATTTAATCTCTGGCGTCGGTTATCGAAAAATTGTCGGGGATATCAAACACACCTTCGGAAATATCGTCGCTTACCGACAGGGAAATGACGATTGTATCCTTTTGCTTTTCGTTGTAACTGCGGTAGCGTCTTAAGTCTTCATCTTCGAAAAACAGGGTAAATTCAAACCCGGCGGAATCCACATAGGATTCGTAATTATACATGGTGTTAAACAGCTTCTGGGTGCCGCTGTCGGTGAGGGTAATGCTTCCCGTCCACAGTGTTTTTTCGGAAAACAGGGACTTGTCATAGTCGAAAATAAGGGCGGTTTTGTTATACTCGTCAAGGATTATAAGATTGCCGTCTTTTATGATATACTCAGAAACCGAACCGTAGCTTTCCTCAATGAGGGCGTATATAACCCCGTTATTGTGGTAGGCGGTAACGGTATAGGGCACCGATTCCCCCCCGATGATTTTGGTTTCGGTGGTGCTGAGCATATATTTTCCGCTTTTGATAGTCTGATAATAGGGGTCAAACAGATTTCCCGTAACACTCTGGTCTTCCGAAACCTCGCTGCTTTCAACCGACGATTCTTCTTCTGATTCCTCCGATGTTTCGTCAAGAGAGGATTCGCTTGTTTCCTCCGAACTTTCGAGGGATTCTTCAGAGGATTCGAAGGATTCCTCCGAGGATTCGCCGGAACTTTCGGTAATCAGGGAGGATTCGCCGGTATTTTCCCCTTCGGATACAGCTTTGCTTTCGTTGACGGTGGGGAGAAGTTTGGTACAGGAAACCGCAAAGGTGAGAAACACCAGGCCTAAAAGGCATATTGTTTTTTTCATAATTTCACTTATTTCCCGGCTTTTCGTTTTTCTTCAGCTTTTCCAGGAACTTTTCCAGCTCGGCATTAAGCTCCCCGCTGCTGTCTCTTTCGCTGCCGTCAAGCTTTTTGCGGTTTTTGCCTATGCTTTGGGCAAGCTCCGCCAAAAGCTCGTCGATGGATTTTTCATCGGCTTTGACTTCGGTTTTAACCTCCGCCGTTTCTTTTTTCGGGGGTTCCTGCTTTTCGGGGATAATAACCGTTTCGGGGGTTTCGTCAATCGGCTTAGGTTTAGGCTGCCGTTTGGGGGCTTCGGAAAAGCTGTCGCCGAAGAGCACGTTGGTGTCCCCGTGGTCCACGGTGCGTAAATAGGCGTTCCGCCCTTCGGTGAAAATATCGAAGGCCTGTTTCAAAGGACAGCCTATTTCAAAGGGGCGGATTACAAGCTCGGGCTTTCCCGATTCCAGCATGGCGTTAATCTGCTTTTCCAATGACCGGCCCGCAACCTTGATGACCTCGTTGGCGTCGGCAAGCCTTATGCCTATGTAGGGCTTTTTCGAACTGCCGCACATTTCGATGCTTCTGACGTTATACCAGGGAATAAACCCCGCTCCATCCCCGCCGTTGGTCAGGTCAAGGAACCCTTCGTCGGACACAAGGAAGGCGTTTTTGGGTTTGAAAAGCTGATATATGCAGTTGAAAAAGGTGAAGGCGAAAAACACAAATCCCACGCCGCCCGCTATATAAAAGGCATAGTCCAGGGGCGTTTCGACGGGTTTGAACATGGGGAGAACAAAGCAATATCCCGAAAGGGATGCCAGGGCAAGGCTGAATAGCATATAAAGGGGAGTCAGGGTTTTGCTTTTGGTTATCCTTTGAAACGAATTTTCCACTGTTTTTTCCTTCTTTCAGAAAAACATATCTTAATATCCCGGTATGGGGTGGCGTAAAACGTAATTTATGTAAACATCCCTTCCCGCATCGTTCCAGTGGAGACCGTCGTCGGAGGAATAGCGGGTGTCGAAATAGCCTTCGGCGTTCATCAATGCCTCGGCGATATTCAAAAAGTAATAACCCCGTTCCTTTGCCAGTTCAAGGAGGTACATATTGAAATGGTTTATTTTTTGGTTGATTACCGAAATGGGCTGGTTGGTGTACTTGCCGTAGGCAGCGGGTCCGAAGGGGGTTACCGAGCATATCACGATTATAGATGAAGGGGAGGCGGTCACAATCTTGTCAAGGAGCTCTTTGTACTTTTCGATATGGGTTTCGTTGGAAAGACCGCTCATGGCTATACCGTTGGTGCCCAGCATTAAATAGATTATCTGGGGTTTCAATTCCTTCAGCCACTGGATCGAGGTCTTTTTTACACTTGATTTATTGTAAACCGGTTCGTCGGTGAAGGTGGCGTAGTCGTAAACCGAAAGACCGCCGTAGGCGATAACGTCGTAATTCGCCAGATGCTTGCCCGGTCTTCCCATATGATAGGTTAAGGAATCCCCGCAGAAAGCTATGTAGGGGAAGTAGTCTGTCGCTTTCAGGGGCTGTTCGGTTTCGGTAAGATATGTACCCGTAAACTGCTGGAAGTCGGTGGTGGTGTAGGACATATTTATCGGCACCTCAAGGGTGAAGTTGGGTTCCTCGTAGGGGAAAAGGCTTTTTAATATCCTGTCGTTGGTATCGTAGTACCTTTCAAGGAATTCGGTGGTTTTATTGTCGGAGGGGATACGCTTGTCCGCGGGCAAATAGATATAGTTGGCTATGCTGACCGCGCAGGCCACCGTTATTGACAAAACGACATACATCATTTTCTGGAAAATGTTCATATTCATAATTTTTCCCTGCCTTATGGAAAATCAGAAAGGTTTAGTCTAAATAATCCCTGTCCGGGTATTTGTAGGCTTTTCGAGCAATATAGGTGTTGTTGTCATAGATGTAGCTTGAAAACAAAAAATGTCCGCTTTTTTCGTCATAAATATTAAGGTAATAGACCACGCCGGCGTTAGCTTCGTCCCCGTCTTCGGAAGATTCCCCCGATTCAGTTCCGCTTGACTCGGGTTTGCTCATATCCACCCGGTTAATTATATTGTTTTCGATATCGAAATATAACCCCGAAAAGGCCACCCTTTCGTACTCGTATTTCAGGGACATTATTAAAAAATCCAGTTCCTTTGTCCGGCTTACCCGGTTTACCGGGGGATAGCTGTTCCCTAAAGAATCGGTTAAGGTATAGCTTATGCTGCCGCCGGTTACCGACGCCCTTTCGAGATGGTGGATGGCGGTGCAGGCGGCGGGCTGATAATCCGGGTTGTCCTTT
Source organism: Clostridiales bacterium UBA1389 (assembly GCA_002305335.1). Lineage (GTDB taxonomy): Bacteria > Bacillota > Clostridia > Oscillospirales > CAG-382 > UBA1206. The sequence goes on along the minus strand of DBQR01000037.1, from coordinate 77,442 downwards.
TTATTCTGTTTGTCGATCTTTTGCTGGTCCTCCAGCTGGGCGGGGGTGTAGATGGCGTCGCATTCCTTGCAGTATCTCAGTTGGGTCCAGGCTATCCTTACTCCTATTTCAAACTCATGGGCGCTTTCGGCATAAACCCCGTTTGCAAGCTGCAGCGAGCCGTCGGTGGTCATGAAATCCTGGGAATAAACCCGGTACATCACAAAACCGGCTTTATCGGAACTGTATATTTCCCTTGCCCCGTCCGACAGTATGGGTGTTTCGAGTATTTCATGGTTGCTTCTCAATATAATGATGGCAAGTATCACTATCCATACGGCAGCCATAAGCGAAATAAAAACAATCTTGAAAACCCTTTTGATTATCTTTACCGGACGGCTTGCGGGGGGAACTTCGGGAATGTCATCCTCATCGTAAAGGGATTTGTTTATATTTTCGGTTTCGTCGAAGCCTTTATTATCCAAAATCTGTTTGTTATCCTTTCGTTTTACATAATTTCCGGTTTATAAAAAATTATTTTTAAAGTTTTCCACACCCCTTTTTCAAAAAGGGTTGATAAAACGGCTGAAAATAAATAACCTTATCAACATTATCCACATACTTTTCCACAAGTCAAGGTTGAAAAAGCAAATTTATGTATGAATTATGTCAATTGAAATATTTTTTATCCAGCGTCCTGAGCTGAAGGGCAAGCGCCACGTGTCGTTTTTTAATATCCTCGGAAAAATCAAAGTCGGCCACGGTGCGGGCGACCTTAAGTATCCGGTCGTAGCTTCTTGCGGTCAGGGACTGGGTGGTATAGGCCTTTTTCATAAGCTCGTTTCCCCCTTCGTCAAGTACGCAGTACTTCCTTATCTGGGAAGGGGTCATAAGACCGTTTGCCATGGAGGGGTTCCCGAAACGTAATGAGGCAAATTCCCTTGCCTTTGTTATTCTTTTTCTTATTTCCGCCGAACTTTCGGAGGGCCTGAGGTTGGACACCTCGGTATATTCAAGGGAGGGGACTTCGGTCTGAATATCGATCCGGTCAAGCAGGGGACCGGAAATTTTCGAAACATATGCCTTCCGGGAGGCGGCGTTGCAGGTACATTCCCTTACGGGATGGCCGTACCAGCCGCAACGGCAGGGGTTCATGGCGCACACCAGTATAAAGGAGGCGGGGTAGGTTACCGTACCGCTTACCCGTGTTATATGTATAACCCGTTCCTCAAGGGGCTGTCTCAGCACTTCGGATGAAGGCCGGTCGAATTCCGGAAATTCGTCAAGGAACAGAACCCCGTTGTGGGCAAGGGAGATTTCCCCCGGCTTGGGGTTTTTTCCTCCCCCCGCAAGGGAGGCGGGGGACATGGTGTGGTGGGGGGACCTGAAGGGGCGCTGGGAAACCAGGGATACGTTGGGGTTCAACACCCCCGCCACCGAATGGATTTTGGTGGTTTCAATTGCCTCCGTCAGGGACAATGGGGGCAGTATGGAAGGGATTCTTGAGGCAAGCATGGATTTTCCCGAACCGGGAGGGCCTATAAGCAGTATGTTATGGCACCCAGCGGCGGCAATCTCTATTGCTTTTTTTGCGGTTTCCTGCCCCTTTACGTCGGCATAGTCAAGGAGGGCGGAAGCGGCGCTTTCGGTAAATCCCTCATAGGAAAATACGGTCTTCGGAATAAGCTCCTCACCACGAAGGTGACGGCAGAGCTGGGTTACGGTTTTTACCGGGTAAACATCGATGCCCTCCGCGGCGGAGGCTTCGGCGGCGTTGGCTTCGGGGAGATAGATTTCGGTTAATCCCCCGTCCCTTGCCGCAATTGCCATGGACAAGGCCCCGTTAATGGGCTTGACTTCGCCGGTTAAGGATAATTCCCCGGCAAAGGCTTTGCCTTTGGTGTCAAGATGCCCCGACTTGTCCTCATCAACCATGGAAATGAGGATGGGCAAATCAAAGGAGGAGCCTTCTTTCTTTACGTCCGCCGGAGCAAGGTTTACGGTGACGTTGCCGGTCAAAAGGGGGATGGCGGAGCTTCGTGCGGCGGTATGCACCCGTTCAAGGGCTTCCTTAACCGCCGTATCGGGAAGACCGATAAGCACCACCCTCGGCTGAACGCCGGGGAAGCGGCTGGTTTCCACGCTTACGGGTATGCCGTCGATGCCGTTTAACGCAAGGGTGGTAATTACCTTGACCATGTGCCCCTCCTTATTATTTGTATTCAGAATAAATAATATCACGAATTGACAAATTTTGCAATAGTTTATAATCCGAAAGGGGGCAAAAACAAAAAATATAAATTACGGCGAGTATGTAAAAGCCTTCAGCCTGCAGTGAAAAATTCCTGTTTGGCGGAAAAATCCGTTTTCGGCGGGGTGAAATATATCATATAATGAAAAATAACCGCAAAATGGGTAAAAAATTTAAAAAGTATATTTACATCCACGGACAATTGTGCTACAATAACCTGTAATGAAAAAACGGAGGTTTAATATATGTCAAACAGAAAAAAGCTTTCAATGGACGGCAACAACGCGGCGGCGCATGTATCCTATGCCTTTACCGAAGTTGCCGGCATCTATCCCATTACCCCTTCGTCCCCGATGGCGGAATATGTGGATAAATGGTCTGCGGAAGGCCTTAAAAATATTTTCGGTCAGCCCGTAAGGGTGGTGGAAATGCAGTCGGAAGGCGGCGCCGCCGGCACCGTTCACGGCTCCCTTGCCGCCGGGGCGTTAACCACCACATACACCGCATCCCAGGGCCTGCTTTTAATGATACCCAATATGTATAAAATCGCCGGCGAACTTCTGCCCGGCGTAATGCACGTTTCGGCAAGAGCGCTTGCATCCCATGCGCTTTCCATATTCGGCGACCACAGCGACGTTATGGCCTGCCGTCAGACGGGCTTTGCCCTGCTTTGCGCCGGAAACGTACAGGAGGTTATGGACCTTGCCGCAGTCGCCCACCTTTCGGCGATAAAGGGAAGGGTGCCCTTCCTGCACTTCTTCGACGGTTTCCGCACCTCCCACGAAATTCAGAAGGTGGAAGCATGGGACTATGATGACCTTAAGGATATGGTTGACATGGATGCGGTCAAGTCCTTCAGGGAAAGAGCGTTAAACCCCGAACATCCCGTACTCCGCGGTTCCTCCCAGAACCCCGACATATTCTTCCAAGCAAGGGAAGCAAGCAACAAATACTACGACGCCGTCCCCGCCATCGTGGAAGAATACATGGACAAGGTAAACGCCAAAACCGGCTCCAACTACAAGCTGTTCAACTACTACGGCGCTCCCGATGCCGAAAAAATAATTATCGCCATGGGTTCTGTATGCGACACGGCGGAAGAAACCATCGACTATCTTAACAAAAAGGGCGAAAAGGTGGGGCTTGTCAAGGTAAGACTTTACCGTCCTTTCGCCATTGACCGCTTTGTTGCGGAAATCCCCGAAACGGTTAAAAAGATTGCCGTTCTCGACCGCACCAAGGAACCCGGCGCACTGGGCGAACCCTTGTATCTCGACGTGGTTACCGCCCTCAAGGGAACCAAATTCGAAAACTGCCTTGTGGTGGGCGGAAGATACGGCTTAGGCTCAAAGGATACCACCCCCGGCGCAGTTATCTCGGTTTACAATAATCTTGACGCTAAAGAACCGGTAAACGGCTTTACCATTTCCATCGAAGACGACGTAACCTTCAAGTCCCTCCCCATAACCGAAGAACCCAACACCTCCGCCGAAGGCACCGTTGCCTGCAAGTTCTGGGGTCTCGGCTCCGATGGCACCGTTACCGCCAACAAAAACTCCATTAAAATTATCGGCGACCATACCGACAAATACATTCAGGCCTATTTCGCCTACGACTCAAAGAAATCCGGCGGCCTTACTGTATCCCACCTGAGGTTCGGTGACAAGCCCATCCGGTCAACCTACTTTATTGCCCATGCGGATTTCGTCGCCTGCCACAACCCGGCATATGTAAATCTCTATGACCTTACCGCCGACCTTAAGACGGGCGGAACCTTCCTCCTTAACTGCCAGTGGAAGCCGGAGGAACTTGAGGAAAAGCTCCCCGCAAAGATAAAGAGGGACCTTGCCGTCAAGAAGGTTAAATTCTATATAGTCGATGCTATTTCCATAGCTAAATCCTTAGGTCTTGGCGGAAGAACCAACACGGTGCTTCAGTCGGCTTTCTTTAAGCTTGCCAACATCATCCCCGCCGAGGACGCCATCGAATATATGAAAAAGGCCGCTTACAAGTCCTTTATTAAGAAGGGACAGGCGGTGGTGGACATGAACTATGCCGCCATCGATGCCGGTGTAAACGCAGTAGTCAAGGTGGATGTTCCCGCCGGATGGGCGGACGCCAAGGACGGCAATGTTTCTGCCGGTAAGCTTGAAGGCAGAAAAGAAGTGGTTGATTATGTTGAAAAGATACTCATCCCGGTAAACGCCCAGCAGGGGGACAAGCTTCCGGTTTCGGCCTTTGCCGACGCCGCCGACGGCACCTTCCCTCAGGGGTCTGCCGCATATGAAAAGCGGGGGGTTGCGGTGGACGTTCCAAGCTGGAATCCCGACAACTGCATTCAGTGTACTTTCTGCTCCTATGTCTGCCCCCACGCCACCATCAGACCGGTAGCTATGCCCGAAGCGGATGCGGAAAACTATCCCGGAATGAAGCTGATACCCATGACGGGTATGCCGGGCTACAAATTCGGCGTGACCGTGGCTGCTCTCGACTGCGTGGGCTGCGGCTCCTGCGTTCAGGTCTGCCCCGGCAAGAAGGGTGAAAAGGCTCTGTCCATGAAGCCCGCCGAAACCCAGTACGAACAGCAGAAGTATTTCGAAGCAAACTATAAATATATGGATAATCCCGAAGTCCTTGCCAAGTTCAAGCCCTACACCGTCAAGGGTTCCCAGTTCAAGCAGCCGCTGCTTGAGTTCTCGGGCGCCTGCCCCGGCTGCGGCGAAACCCCCTACGCCAAGCTTATTACCCAGCTTTTCGGGGACAGAATGCTTATCGCCAACGCCACCGGCTGTTCCTCCATCTGGGGCGGCTCTTCCCCCGCCACCCCCTACACTGTAAATAAGGAAGGGAAGGGACCCGCCTGGGCAAACTCCCTCTTTGAGGACAACGCCGAATACGGTTTCGGCATGGCAACCGCCATAAAGCAGCGCAGGGAAAAGCTGATTGAGATAATCGAAAAATTCGCCTCCTCCGAATACGAACTGATTGCCGCACCCTCCAAGGAATGGCTTGAAGTCAAGGACGGCGGGGAAGTCTCCAAGGCAGCTTCCGCAAAGCTTATCGCCGCAATCGAACAGGCGGACAGGGAATGCGGTTCCTGCGGCTGCGAATTCGACGCCCTTTATAAACAGGCGCTCGAAATGAAGGATTTGTTCGTAAAGAAATCCGTTTGGATTTTCGGCGGCGACGGCTGGGCTTACGATATAGGCTTCGGCGGGCTCGACCATGTGATAGCCTCCGGGGAGGACGTAAACATTTTCGTGTTTGACACCGAAGTTTACTCCAACACCGGCGGACAAGCCTCCAAGTCCACCCCCACCGGCTCGGTTGCCCAGTTTGCGGCAGCCGGTAAGTCTACAAAGAAAAAAGATTTAGCAGCTATTGCAATGAGTTACGGTTATGTCTATGTGGCGCAGGTTGCCATGGGCTATGACTACAACCAGTGCATAAAGGCAATAACCGAAGCCGAAAACTATCACGGACCTTCGATAATCATCGGCTATGCCCCCTGTATAAACCACGGCATAAAGAAGGGTTTGGGAACTTCAATGTTCGAAACCAAGGCCGCCGTCACCGCAGGCTACTGGCATACCTTCAGGTTTAACCCCCTCCTTGCCGACGAAGGCAAGAACCCCTTCGTACTGGATTCCAAGGAACCCACCATGGACTACAAGGAATTCATTAATTCCGAAACCAGATACACCTCCCTCAACCTCTTCTTCCCCGACAGGGCAAAGGAACTGTTCGACAGAGCCGAAAAAGAGGCCAAGGAAAAATACCTGAAACTGAAAAAGCTTGCCGAGGGCTGATATTAAATGACATTCCGCCGCGCTTTGAGTACGCGCTGAAAGCGCGGCGGATTATGCTTTTTTATACTAAGGAAAGGAACGGTGTGAATAATGGGCAAGCCCGTTAAGGTCAAAAAAAACAACTACAACTCAATAAATATCATCGCGGTGATAGCCTGCCTCGGCGTTATCGTGGTTATTCTCACCGTGCTGTTTGCCAGCTACATACTGGATAAAACCTCAAGACCCGCCGACAACCAGTCGGATGCCGAGTCTTCGGTATCGGAAATATCCGATGAATCAAATGACATAAGCGACCAGTCGGCCGATATTTCCCAGGAGGAAAACAGCGCCGACACCTCCGGCGAAATTTCAAATGAAGTCAGCCAGCCCGAAAACTTTATTTATGTAACCCTTGACGAAAAGGATATCCGCCGGGGGGATCTGATAATCGTAAACAACGACAAGCAGTATGACTTTTCCCAGGACACCCCCCTTGTGAATATTTACGACCACCGCTCAAAAAACTACAAGCTGTCTGACAGCAATCTGCTTATTTCCGAAAGGATAATGACGGAACTTAACTCGATGCTGGACGGTTTGTACAAAGCGACGAACTCCACCGCCCTCACTATTACCGCCGCTTTCCGTACCAAGAAAGATCAGCAGGAATTTTACGACAACGGCAAGGATACCGCCGTCGGCGGAGGCAGCGACCTTCATACCGGTCTATCATTCAGATGTACCGTATACCCCTCCTCGGAAGGCTCCCTTACGGAGGGTAAATTCCTCTGGCTTGCGGAAAACTGCAGGTCCTACGGCTTTGTGTTGAGATATCCCCAGGGGAAGGAAAGCCTTACCGGCTATTCCGCCTCCCCCTCCTTTTTCAGGTATGTGGGAAAACCCCACGCCTACCTTATGACGTTGAACGACTACAGCCTTGAGGAATATGTGGATTTTGTAAAGCGGTTCAGCTTTGAAAACCAATACCGGGTAACCCATGAAGGGGTTTCATATGCCATCTACTACTGTCCGGCTGCGGCTTCCGGTCAGACCCAGGTTAAGATACCCGAAGGGGCGGAATACACTGTTTCCGGCGACAACTCCTCCGGATTTATAATAACCGCAATTATAAATTCATAGGCGTTTTCGACAACCCCGCCGTTAATTCCGAGGGGTAAAAAAGCTTCGTTTAACCGCCGTACCGGCATGTTAAACTTTTCATTAACTTCAAAATAGCCCGAAAATTGCCTTTTTTCGCCAAAATCCGTCAAGAACAAATGTTTTGTGCGATTCCTTAAAACGTAGAAATAACTGTTCATAATTTGTGCAGTTTGCCGGGAATAAATCCCGTTTATTAGCAATTGATAATGACTTATTAATACAATATACAACCTGTTTTCTATAGGTTGTATATTTTTTGTTCAAAATTGTAAATGTCGATAATTTATATTAACGGGGCGAAGAAACGGACATACGGTTATAATATACAGAAAATATCCTTGAATTCAGTATATTTCCGGGCACCGGCAAGTATATTTTTCCAGACCGGGATTTATGTTTTCAAATAATACAAGCCGGCTTGAAGCATTATGCACAAGTGCAAATTGCACATTGAAAAACCCTGTGTCGCATATGAATAAAACGTGAACAAACGGCATTTCGGTATATATTGCTCAAAAAAGCCGGTTTGTTTATATGCACACTTGACAAAATGACCATAGCGGGATATAATTTAATATAAATATTTATGGGTACAGCTTTGTGCAGGCTAACATAAATAGCTTATTACTCTGGCAGGAGGAAATTTATGTTCAAAACCAAAAAACCACTTCAAAAAGTGCTCGGCGTTGTAATGGCGTTTTTGCTACTTATATCGGGAAGCGGCATTATAGGCACGGGCATTACCGCAAATGCGCTGGTTGAAAGCGTCAGTGGCTCCAAATCACTGGTGCGTACATCCCTTGCGGAAATAAAAAGCGTTCTGACCTCAGTGTCCTACGACACATATATCTCGGAAAACGCCGGCGTTCCCGACGCCGAGGCGGCTTTGCTGCTGGATATATTCAAATACTTTGAAAACGGCACCACCGCCACCGTCAACGTGGGCGAGGGCGAAGACTACGGCACCGAAGGAAAGGTGCTGCTTGTTGGTGACAACGGAAAAATTTCCTTCAGAGTAAACATTCCTTCCGACGCATTCTATTCCATCGAGATAGAATACTGGACAGGGAACGCCGAGGTTAAGGATGAGGACGGCAATACCGTATCCAAGGGCAAATCCACGATTATCGAAAGAATGGTGCTTATCGACGATGCGGTTCCCTTCAAGGAAGCCCGTTCGATTAAGCTTACCCGAAGCTGGATCGATACATATTACCGTCTTGACGAAAACTTCAAAACCATTTACGACGACAAAGGCGAAAGGCTGACCTACACATCCCTTGACGAGGATTATCTTAATGCCATTGCCAATCAGGATGAAAACACCCGCCTTTTCCAGCGGGACAACAGCGGCAACGAGATGAAGCCCGTCAAAACCTTGTACCCCATTTGGACCACCGCAAGGTTACACGATGCGTCGGGTTATTCGGCCGAGCCTTTGCGTTTTGCTTTAACCAAAGGGGAACATGTAATCACCCTTAACACCGTAAGGGAACCTTTGGCCATAAAGCGCATTACCCTTGTGCCGAGGGAAGAAGTCCTTTCCTATGTCGAATACCTTGAATACTACAAAAATCAGGGTGCCAAGGATTATGCCGGCGACAAAGCCGTTAAGGTGCAGGCAGAATACCCCACCTTCACCTCCGACAAGACCATATACCAGTTAAACGACAGGTCCTCCGCCATCACCGAACCCCAGCATGCCGCATTGCAGCGCCTTAATTCCATAGGCGGCGATAAATGGACATATGTGGGGCAATGGATCGAATATGAAATAACCGCCCCCGAAGACGGTTTTTACAATATTGTTTTAAGATACAACCAGTCCATTATGGAAGGGATGTATGTTTCGAGAAAGATACTCATAAACGGCGAACTTCCCTTTGAGGAAGCATCCAACTGCCGCTTCAACTTCGACGACACCTGGCGTGTTGCCGGCCTTCACGACGGCAAAACCCAGCTCCCCGAAGGGGAAAAATCCTTCAAGTTCTACCTTAAGGAAGGCGTTAACAAAATCCGCCTTGAGGTGGTGCTTGGAGATATGGCCGACATTTTAAGCGCGGTTGAAAACATACTCCTCACCAGCAACGCCTACTATCGTAAGATATTGATGCTTACCGGCCCCGAACCCGATGAATACCGGGACTACGGCTTTGAAAAGCTTATGCCCGAAGTGCTGAAGGGACTTAAGCAGGCGGCTGCCGATCTGTATGACATTTCCGCCAGACTTACCGAGGTAACCGGCATAAGGGGCGCCAACAACGGCACCCTTGAAAAGGTGGCTATAATCCTTGACAGGATGGGAAGACGCCCCAATAAAATCGCGGTAACCTTAGCCACCATGAAGGACTATCTTGCCGCTCTCGGTTCCTGGCTTACCAACACCCAGTCCCAGCCCCTTGAGCTGGACTATATCTTAATCCAGTCCGTCGGACATAAACTGCCCAAGGCCGAATCCGGCTTCTGGGAAAATCTGTGGAATGAGCTTAAAAAGTTCGTCACATCCTTCTTTGCCGACTACAACTCGATAAGCTCCACCACCGACATTTCCGCCGAAAGCAAAAAGGCTCTTGAATCGGCAAGCATCGAGGTCTGGACCACCTCCAGCCGTGAACAGGCGCAGATTATCAAACGGCTAATCGACGACGACTTCATGCACAAATACAACATACCGGTAAACCTCAAGCTGGTTGTGGGCGGTACCCTGCTTCCCGCCACCCTTGCAGGGACGGGTCCCGACGTGGCAATGAACATCGACCAGTCCACGCCGGTAAACTACGCCATCCGTTCGGCGGTACTCCCCCTGAACACCACCAATCACGGGGGCTATGACTTCAACGACTTTTCCCTTTTTACCGACAATCCGGTTTACAAGGATATAATAGATAATGTAGATACCTTCGACGAAGTGTTCGAAAGGTTCGCCCCCGCGGCGAAGATTCCCATCACATTGTACGGCGAAACCTATGCGGTTCCCGATACCATGTCCTTTTCCATGATGTTCTACCGCAAGGACATTTTCGTTGAAACCAATCTGGAAGTACCCAATACCTGGGAACAGTTCGTTGACTGTATCGCCAAGCTTCAGGCCAAAAACCTCAATGTGGGCTTCCCCTCCGGTCTTGGCGGCACAATGTTACTTATGTATCAGAAGGGCGAACCCCTGTATAAAGAAGGCAATTACGATAATTACCTTAATAAATATCCCGAACTATTCGGATATGATGAAGCAACGGGAAAGTACACCCAGAATGTTTACGAAGCCACCTTTGTGGACGAAGAGGGAAACAAGGTAACAAAAGTCCTGCCCAAGACCGACGGTATGACCATAAACCTTGACTCCAACGCCGCCCTTGGCTCCTTCAGGCGGGTATGCCAGTACTTCACCATGTACGGTCTGCCGGTTTCCTATGCTCTTGCCGACCGGTTCCGTGACGGCACCATGCCCCTTGCCATTGCAGATTATGTTTCTACCTATAATACTCTTATAGTGTTCGCCCCCGAAATTATGGGACTTTGGGAATTCACCCCCCTCCCCGGCACGCTGATGGAAGACGGGCGGACAATAGACAATACCACCGTCGCCGCCATTTCCACCATGATACTTATGCGGGGCATAACCGATGCCAACGCCTTCTCGGCATGGGTATTTATGCAGTGGTGGACTTCGGCTGAGGTTCAGTCGGCTTACGCAAACGAAATGGAAGCCCTGTTAGGCCCCTCCGCAAAACAGGCGACCGCAAATATCGAGGCTCTGTCCCTTATGTCCTGGTCAAAGGACGAAATCGACTCCCTTATGGCACAGCTTAACGCGGTACAGTGCACTCCCGAATACCCCGGCAGCTATATTATAGGCCGTTACACCAACTTCGCCTTCCTTGACGTTTACAACAAGGACGCCGAACCGGTAGCCGAAATGCTGGAATACATTGTATCTATAAATAAAGAATTATCCAGAAAACGCAGCGAGTTTGGTTTGGTGACCCAGGAAATGATAAGGGAAGCCGATTCAAAACGCGGCGGCAAGTAAGCGACTTGACAAGCGAGGAGGATTAAGAAATGTCAAAAGCAAAGACCGATAAGGTCGTAGTCCGGAGTGACATTACCAAGTTCAAATGGACACTGGTGCAGATGAAGAAATATAAAGTCGCTTATTTGATGGTGGCACCCTTCTTTATTCTGTTTTTCCTGTTCACGGTTATCCCGGTGGTGTTGTCATTCCTGCTGAGTTTTACCACCTTCAACCTTTTGGAATGGCCGAAGTATGTATTTATGGATAACTACATAAGGCTGTTCCTTGACGACGAAATATTCCTTATAGCCATCAAAAACACATTAGTGTTTGCGGCGGTCACCGGACCCGCATCCTATCTGTTATCTCTGTTCTTTGCCTGGTTCATAAACGAATTAAGACCGAAAATAAGGGCATTTGTTACATTATTATTTTATGCCCCCTCCATTTCGGGAAGCGTTTACCTTATCTGGAACGTATTATTCGCCAGCGACCAGTACGGCTTCGCCAACGCCTGGCTGATGAAGATGGGGTTAATCAACAAACCGGTTCTCTGGTTCCAGGACGAAAAATATATTTTCCCGCTGATTATAGCGGTTGCTCTCTGGACCAGTCTCGGCACCTCCTTCCTTACCCTTATAGCCGGCTTCCAGGTGGTTGACCGTACCCTGTATGAGGCGGGCGCCGTTGACGGAATAAAAAACCGGTGGCAGGAACTTTGGTTCATCACCCTCCCCACCATGCGTCCCCAGCTTATGCTGTCGGCCATACTTGCCATTACCAGCTCCTTCGGTTTCGGGGGGGTAATCACCGCCCTGGTGGGATTCCCAAGCCCCAACTACTGCGCCTGGACGATAGTCCACCATCTTGAAGACTACGGGGGATCCCGTTTCGAGATGGGTTATGCTTCGGCGATTGCCACGGTGCTGTTCCTTATGATGATAGGCTGCAACCTACTTGTTAACAAACTCCTGAGAAAGGTAGGTACCTGATAATGGCATTGTTCAGAAAAAACAAACAACCGAAAGAGCAGTTCCAGCGTTCCGTAAACCGTACGCTGAAGGGCGATATAGGAATCTATATCATACTTGCCATTTTCGGATCCTTAATGGTTATACCTCTTATATACGCAATAGGCCAGTCTCTGAAACCCCTTGAAGAATTTTGGGTGTTCCCCCCGAGACTTATCCCCGTAAACCCCACGTTTAAGAACTTCAGGGATTTGTTCAGACTAATGGGGGACAGCTGGGTTCCCTTCTCAAGGTACATATTCAATACGGTGTTAATATCCGTGGTGGGTACCGCCGGGAACGTTATCCTTTCCGCCTATGCGGCATATGCCATATCAAAAATTCCCTTTCCCGGCAGAAACGGCTTTTTCAAGATAATCGTTTACTCCCTTATGTTCAACGCCACTGTCGTGGGAATTACGATGTTTATCCTTATGTCGGCATTCAAATGGATCGACACCTATCTTGCCATAATAATACCGGCTTTCTGTACCACTTACGGCCTCTACCTTATGAAGCAGTTTATGGAAACCTCGGTACCCGACGAAGTGCTTGAATCCGCACGAATCGAAGGAGCTTCGGAAAACAAGATTTTCTGGAAGATTGCCATGCCCATGGTTAAACCGGCGTGGATCACCCTTATAATCTTTGCCTTCAAGGACCTGTGGAACACCGGCGCCAATATGTATATTTACAGCGAACAGCTTAAGACCTTCAACTACGCCATGAGCCAGCTCGTTACGTCGGGTATTTCAAGAACCGGTGTTTCCGCTGCCGCCACGGTGGTAATGATGATAGTGCCTATACTGGTATTCGTAATCACCCAATCCAATATTATTCAGACCATGTCCACCTCGGGCATGAAAGACTAAGGGGGAATACTATGAGATTGAAAATTGTTAGAGTATTGCTTCTTGCTCTGTGCTGTATGCTGTTGTTCGGCGGTGTGGTTGCCAGCGCTGTGATACCCTACGCCACCTACACCTACAGTGTCAGCGGCAGGAGGCAGATAAGCCCCGACGCATATGTGCCGTTGAAAGTCATTAATTCCGCAACAATCAAAAAGGGACTCGATGACGGCGTTAACGAAATGGCAACCCAGCTTTACAAGGACAGCTGGGCGGATATTTCAAAGCTTTCGGACGTTTATGTTGACAAACTGGGGTATGTATACCTGGCGGACGAAGGTACCGGCAGGATTATATGCCTTGACGAAAACTACAATGTTCGTCTGATTATTCAAAATTTTACAAACCATATGGGGGTTCCCGATTCCCTTTCGGCTCCCGGCGGCGTATTTGTGTCCGACACCGAAATACTGGTTGCCGACACCGGCAAGTCAAGGATAGTCATTTTTGACAAGGTAGGAAATTTCAAGCTTATAGTTCCCGAACCTTCCAGCGACATTTTCCCGGAAGACACGGTTTACAAGCCGGTAGCGGTATGCACCAACTCCGCGGGAACAATCTATGTGGTGGTATCCTCCCTTAACTACGGCGTATTGTCCCTCAACCGGGACGGCTCCTTCAACGCCTTCATAGGCCCCCAGAAGGTGACCTACAGCAATTGGCAGATGATAAGGCGTATCTTCATGACCGAAGAACAGAAAAGGAAGATGCCCCGAGTCGTATCGGTTGAGTTTAACAATTTAATTATCGACAACGATGGCTTTCTGTACGTAACCACCGCCGCCATAGACCCCGGCACTCAGCAGAATGCCATAAGCAGCAAAGACAAGTCCGACAAGTATGCTCCGGTTAAAAAGCTTAACCCCAGCGGCAAGGACGTAATGCTGAGAAACGGTTTCTATCCCCCCTCGGGGGAAGTGGACGTGGCACCCCGTGCCGCCACGAACGTCACCATGTTCGGGGCTTCCACCCTGGTGGACGTGGCGTTGGGCCCCAACGGAATGTGGTCAATCATTGACCAGAAGCGTTCCAAGGTGTTCACCTACGACAACAACGGTAATCTGCTCTTCGCCTTCGGCGACAAGGGCGACCAGATAGGTCTGAACCAGAACCTGGTGGCAATATCCTATCAGGGAACAAAAATGCTCCTTGCTGACCAGACCTCCAATACCATAACGGTTTATAAGCGTACCTCCTACGGCGACCTGCTGGCGGCGGCGCTGCAGAACACCGAAGACCAGAACTATTCCGAAGCGGTTAAGTATTATATCTCCATTCTCCAGCACAACAACAACTACGACGCGGCTTATATCGGAATCGCCGAATCCCTGTACAGAGCGGGCAACTATACCGAATCAATGCAATATTACAGGGACGCATACGACACCGCCGGCTTTTCGAAATCCTACCACGAATACCGCAAGATATGGGTTGAAAACTGGATATTGGTAATCCCCGCCGTGGTTATCGTCTTCTTTGTGGGCTGGAGCCTGTTCATGAAATACGCAAAGAAGCAGAACATAAAAAACAGGGTTTACAGAGAAAAGCGGACAATTAAAGAAGAACTCCTGTATGCCTTCCACGTAATACTCCATCCCTTTGACGGCTTCTGGGATCTTAAGCACGAAAAGCGGGGCGGAGTAAGGGGAGCTACAATAATCCTGCTGACCACAATCCTTGTGTTCATCTATCAGGCTGTGGGAAGGGGCTACCTCTACAACAGCACCGGCGTCAGAGTGGACTACTTACAGCAGGTTTTGTCGGTGGCTATACCGTTGCTTTTGTGGGTTGTCGCCAACTGGTGCTTAACCACCCTCTTTGACGGGGAAGGCACCTTCAAGGACATTTACATCGCCACCTGTTATGCCCTAACCCCCCTGCCCATACTCATTCTCCCCACCATCTGGCTTTCCAACGTGGTGACGGTTGATGAAATGGCAATACTGGGACTTGTGGAATCCTTTGCCTTCTTCTGGTTGGGACTGCTAATCTTCTTCGGTATGATGGTCACCCACGACTATACCTTAGGTAAGAATATCCTGACCGTTATAGGCACCATAGTGGGTGCGACGTTTATAATGTTTATCTGCGTACTCTTCGGAAATCTTATTGCAAGAGTATTTACCTTCTTCTACAACATTTATGTTGAAATTTCCATACGACAAGGACGGTGATGAGCTTGTTAATGAAAAAATCCATTTTTAAACTGATAATACTGCTTGTAGCCTTTGCAATGGTTGCACCGTCCCTGATACCGGTGGTATCTCTGGCTGCCAGTTCGGGTGATGTTTCAGGGGAACTCACCATGGATCAGCTGGGTCCGGAATATACCAAGGTACCCTTCAACTCGGTGGAAGAGCGTATTAACGGCAGCGGGCTTATATCCAAAATGAACCTGGTGCTGGTAAGCTACGGCTATGCATTGTATAACGACCCCAAAACCGGGGAAGTCATATGCTTAAAGCTTGCTCCCCCCGACGCCAACGGGGAATACGAGACAATCGGCGGGGAAAACTCCATAGCCTATGACTATGTGGGTTACTACTGCACCAACCCCTATATGGTTTCCCAAAGCCAGACCAAAAATGCGGAAGGGAAGGAAACCCCCACTTCCGATGCGGTTAAAAAGACTCTGCTTTCCCAGCTTTTGGTGAAATACACCGAAAACCTGACGGGATCAACCCTTGAATCCTTCACCCATTCGGCGATGTTCGACCAGCTGAATATAAAGAACATCCGGAACGGTCTGAGGGTGGAATACACCATAGGCCGGGAAGAAACCACCTACCTTGTCCCCCGCAGGATTAGATTTGACAAGTGGATGAGCCTGCTTATCCAAATCGCGGAAAACTCCACCTACGGCAAGGATAAGAGAACGTTTTCGGCATACTATATTCTTAAAGCCATATCGGAAGAACAGATAACATCCTGGGAAGAGAAGTTCGACCAATCAAAGGTCTCCGTTCCCACCCTGGAATACCTGTTCATGACAAGGGACGAATTTAAAGTCAGATACCCTGATCAGCCCTTATCATCCTATGGTATAAATGCCGGCGTTTATTTCTATTACTTAAGCGATATACGTCAGAAACCCAAAAAGACCATTGAAGAAATTCAAAAGGAATATCCCTTTACGGAACAGTTCGCCATAATGGTGTTCGATGCCGGCGCAAAGGCCGCCGAAATCCGCAAGGTGGAACAGTATATAAAGCTTTATACCAACTACACCAAGGAACAGATGGAAAACGACCATGCCGAAACCGAATACGAAGGTTCCGACAAGATTCCGGCCCTGTTCAAGATGGCAATCGAATACACCATTGACGAAGACGGACTTTATATCCGCCTGAATGCGGGTAACATCCGTTTCGACTCCACCAACTACACCCTGGAATCCATAACCGTTCTCCCCTATGCGGGGGCTGCCAACACCAACAACCGAGGCTATATATTCACCCCCGACGGTGCAGGCACCATCTTCGACCTTCAGACCATTAAGGGCAAGCAGTTCAAGACCACCTCCAACATTTACGGTCAGGACTTTGCCTACCATTCCATAACCGGGGCAAACAAGGAAACAATGAGGTTCCCCGTCTACGGGGTTGCGGAAACGGTTATAACCAAGGAAAAATATACCGTTATCGAAACCGAAATCAACTCGGAAGGCGAAGAAGTCGAGGTTGAAAAGGAAGCTGAAAGGGAAATCGAGGACTACTACGGCTACCTTGCCGTACTGACCGCAGGTGACTCCCTTGCCAGGCTTACCGTGGAAAACGGCGGTTCGCTGCATATGTTCGCTTCCGCCTACACCACCTTCAACCCCCGTCCCAGCGACACCTATATCTTAAGCAGCGGCATTTCCGCCGGCACCGACGCCATGTGGACGGTGGAATCTAAGAGAAGGTACACCGGCGACTACGGCATAAGGATATTCATCCTTGACGGGGATGAGGTTTCCTATACGGGAATGGCGAAGGTTTACCGGAACTATCTTGAAAAGACCGGGATTCTGACTCCTCTTGAAAATGACGGAAACGACGACATCCCCTTATACATCAAGACTTTGGGCGCCCTCCCCACCACCAAATCGGTGCTGGGCGTGGGGGTGGAAACCACGGTACCCCTTACATCCTTCGACGATACAATAAACGTCCTTAAGAAACTTAAGGAAAGCAACATCGACAATATTAAGGTGATTATGGAAGGCTGGTGCAACAACGGTCTGTATAAAACCCTTGTTCCCACCGGCATTGAGCTCTGCGAAGCACTGGGAGGAAAAGGCGCCTTCAACCGGCTGCTGGATTACGTCAAAGACAAGTCAAACGGCAATATCCAGCTTTACCCCAATATTGACTTTGCAATCGCCTACTGGGATGAGCTGTTCGACGGCTTTTCAAAGGACGACGACCTTGCCCGTACCATTGACGACTGGGGCGCCGGCTATCAGATGTACGACCCGGTACGTCAGGGCTACATTTACACCGGCGACGGTATAATCACCCCCTCCAGTATGGATAAGTTCTATGACAAGACCATTAAGGAGTATTCCAAGTTCAATATCGGCGCAATCGGGGTTACCTCATTAGGTTCGATACTGTCTTCCGACTTCAACGAAGACGACCCGTTAAACCGGGAAGACTCAAAGAAGATAATAGTCAAGCTGATGAAGAAGATTCAGGAACATAACGGCAAAGTCCTGGTTCAGGGCGGCAACTTCTACACCTGGCCCTATGTTACCGACATTATCGATATCCCCCTTGAAGACTCCCGCTACAAATACACCGCCGCGTCGGTACCCTTCAACAGCATGCTGCTTCACGGCTACAAAGAGTATGCGGGCACCGCCATCAACCTTGCCGGCGACTACCGCTACCAGCTGTTAAAGACCATTGAAAGCGGCGCATCTCCCATGTTTGTCATAGCCGTTCAGAATACATCAGAACTTAAGCAGTACAGCGGATATCCCAGCCTCGGACAGTACTACTCCGTAAGGTATTCCATCTGGCTTGCGGATATATTATCCACATATGAGGAGCTTAACACAGCCCTTAAGGACGTCAGATATTCAAAAATTATAGACCACGAATTCCTTGACGATTACCGTAAGGTTGCCAAAGTGGTTTATGATAACGGCGTTGTATTCTTCATCAACTACCTTGAAGAGAATTACACAGTGGAATACAACGGAGAAAACCTTGTTATTAAGGCAAATGATTTTATAAAGACTGTCGCGGAGGAAGGAGATATCAGCAATGGATAAAGCAAAAAATATCGGCATTGCCGAAACAACTCCCGCAGTTGTGAAAAAGAGGAAAGGGCAATCCCTTGAGAAAAAGAAAGGAAAGGCCGGCTGGTTCTTTGTTGCCCCCTTCCTGTTGGGGTTCTTCCTTCTCTATCTTCCCATGATTGTGGAATCACTCTATTACAGCTTCGTGGAAACAAAAACCATACGGGGCGGCGGCGTGGACTTTTTATGGGTGGGTTTTGACAACTACTCCTATGCTCTGCTTGAGGACGAAAAATTCAACGGCCTGTTGATAGAAAGTCTTACGAGTATGCTTTTCAACATTCCGGCAATAGTCATATTCTCCCTCTTTATGGCGGTGCTGTTAAACCAGAAGATGCGGGGAAGGGCGCTTTTCAGAGCAATCTTCTTTATACCGGTTATAGTTTCCACCGGTATAGTCGAAGCCATCGACCTTCAGAACTATTTGGCGGAAGCCCAAGCAACCATGACCGACGTATCCTCCGGCTCAATGTCCTCATCCTCCTCATCGATAGGAAATGATATTATATCCATAGTTCAGGTGGAACGATTCTTTTCCGGAATGAAGGTGGGGGAGGAACTGCTCCAGTATGTTACCGTTATGGTGAGAGGGGTTTACGATATCGTAAACAAGTCCGGCGTTCAGATGCTTATATTCTTGGCAGGGCTTCAGTCAATTTCCCCCGCCATTTACGAATCCTGCAAGATTGAAGGCGCCAGCTCCTGGGAAATCTTCTGGAAGATAACCTTCCCCATGATTTCACCCATGATATTCGTTAATACCATCTACACCATAATCGACAACTTCACATCCCAGTCAAACGAGGTTATGAAGTATATCAACTCTGTTTACCAGGACTCCTCGGGTCAGGTAAGGTCAACCGCCATGAGCTGGATTTACTTTTTACTGGTGCTGCTCATCTTGGCAATTGTGGCGGGGCTGATGTCAGCCTACGTCTTCTACCAGCGAAAAGATTAAGGGGGGTGGCATAAATGGACAGAACCGAACAAAAGATTAAAAGAGACCCTTCCTTAATGGTGTTTGATGAAAAAACCCCCTTCTGGGTGGTTATGCGATACAAATACCTGACCACCTACTTTTTGCTGAAAGTGGTGTGGGCGATCTTCCGCTTAGTACTGCTGGTGGGTATCTCCTATGTAATTATACTCCCCTATATTTCCAAGATTTCCTGCTCCTTTATGAGCCGCGAAGACTTCGTTGACCCCATGGTCAAGCTTATACCCAAGTATCCCACCCTTGACACTTACAAGGCCATAATCAACGAAAACGGCTACTTCAAGGCTTTAGGAAATACCGCCACGCTGTCGCTGCTGTGCGCCTTTGTACAGACAATGACTTGTACCATTGTGGGCTACGGCTTTGCGAAATTCAAGTTCAAGTATAAGAATCTGCTGTTCCTCTGCGTGGTGTTCACCATGGTTATCCCCCACCAGTCCATTCAGATGGCAATGTTCATGAAGTTCCGTTACTTCGACATCTGGGGAATCTACGGCGGAATAGCCAAGCTGTTCAACCTGACAAAAGCCTCCAACCCGGCGATAGCCAACCTGCTGGACTCCTATTGGCCGCTCGGCATAATGTCCTTCTGCGGCTTAGCCTTTAAGAACGGTCTGTATATATTTATAATGAGACAGTACTATAAAGGCGTCCCCGACGAGCTGGAAGAAGCCGCCTATGTTGACGGCGCCGGCGTGTTCAGGACCTTTGTAAAGATAATCCTCCCCATGTCGGTACCCATGATGGTTACAATCTTCATGTTTGCCTTCTCATGGCAGTGGACTGACACTTTCTATACACAGCTTTTCTTCTATGACACCAACAAGATATCCCTTATGCCGAACATCGTCAAGATACCCAGGTCCCTTAACAGCGAAGGCTTCGCCGCCCGTACCGCCTATGAAACGGCAATACGTAACACCTGCGGGCTTATGATACTCACACCCCTTGTTATCATCTATATGTTCGCTCAAAGGACCCTTATCGAAGGCGTGGAACGCTCGGGTATAACCGGTTAAGTACACAAAAGAAATCCCCCGTATGGAAAAACCATACGGGGGTTTTGTTTATGCTTTTTTACCCTGCTATTACCGTTTCATAATAGCTGACTGCCAAATTGGTTACCAGGTTGTAGCTTCTTACCCCTTCCTTGACCTTCTGTGAAGAAAGGTAGGCGTTGTTTGTCCCAGACACCACCTTTGAAGCGGTGGAATTTTTATATTTTTCAAAAAATTTCGTATAGGATGAGATTTCCTTTGAGAGCTCATCGGGATAATACTTTTTCCTGTATTCGTTGTATAAATCCCTGTCGGCTTTGTATAAAGCGGACATTACCTCCCGCAGCACGTTCAGATAGCCGCTGTATTTGACATAGGGGTCGTCGCTGTTGATACAGACAAGAAAAGCCATGAAGTTAGCTTCGTCCTCCCGGGCGATCCCCCGCTGGTGGGACATTTCGTGGGCAACGGTGTAGGGAAAAATAAAGTCGGGGTAGTTGACGTTTACGTTAGCTTCGCCGGTGAAAAAGGAGTAAACCCCCGAAATATGGGTGTAGGTTATAAGGTCGGACAGAGCAAGGATTTTCACATCGGAACTGAAGCTGGAAATAAAGTCGTACTGCTTTGCCGTTTCGTTGAAGGCGTCGTTGACTATCACTGTTGTTTCCCCATAAGAGCGGGGCATATGGGATTCCCCATCCTGGGAAAAGGAAACCGACGGTATAACCTCATTTATGGATTCGGTAAGCCAGAGGGCGGTGTTGTAAAGGGATTCAGGCGAAACGGGATTGTTGCTAAGCTTCAGATTGTCCGAAAGGCTGTTTCTGAAATAGCAGGGACCGAAGCCGAGGCCGAAGAGTATGCACACCGTCATCAGCAGGGAAAGCAGGGACAGTAAAAGCCTTGTCAGACCCTTCTTATTGTCCTTTTTCAGCATCTTAACCGAAACGAATATTACCGCCCCGACCCCGAGGGGGATAAGCAAAATTATGGCTTCTGCTATGGAAAAGGGGAAGAGGGAGGTTATTTTTGCGGTGATGAATCTTATTCCCGACGAAAAGTACCGCGCCCAGAATTCGGCAAAGGGAGTCGAAAGCCTTGATGTTATATAGACGGCGGCGGAAATCACAAACAAAACGCAGAACACGGTAAAAACCTTATGTTCTTTTGCTTTGTTTGTAAAAGTATTGAATACTTGTTTTAACTTTCTTTCCGTTGCCATCTCGTTTTACTTTACTTCCGTTGTCCAGCCGAACCCGTCATCGGACCTTCCCCACTGGATGTCGGTAAGTTCCTTGTAAAGCATAGCCGAAACGGGACCGATTTTGGAATCGTTTATTATCATAACCTTGTCGTCCCAGGAAAGTTCCCCCACCGGGGAAACAACCGCGGCGGTGCCGGTGCCGAACATTTCTTCAAGAGTCCCCTGTTTGTAGGCGTCGTAAACTTCATCGATGGAAATACGCCTTTCGGTGACTTTGTAACCCTTATTTCTGAGCAGCTCGATAGCCGAAAGCCGGGTGACGCCGGGGAGGATTGAGCCTTCAAGGGCGGGGGTTATAATTTCCCCGTTGATTACGAAGAAGACGTTCATTGCCCCCACTTCGTCTATATACTTATGGTGAATACCGTCAAGCCAGAGCACCTGGGCATAGCCCCGTTCCTCCGCCTTCTGCTGGCCTATAAGGGAAGCGGCGTAGTTGCCCCCCACTTTGGCAAAGCCGGTGCCTCCTCTGACCGCCCTGACGTATTCATCCTCTACGGCGATTTTAACCGGATTAAGCCCGGCGGCGTAATAGGAGCCGGAAGGGGACAGGATTATCATAAACAGATAGGAACCCGACGGGTGAACCCCCAAAAAGGGGTCGGTGGCGATGATAAAGGGGCGTATGTAAAGGGAGGTGCCTTCCGCAGAGGGTACCCAGTCGGCATCGTTCTTAACCGTTTCGATTATTGCTTTAAGGGCAAAATCCGGGTCGATTTCAGGTATGCAAAGCCTGCGGTTGGTGTTGTTCATCCGTTCCACGTTTTTGTCGGGGCGGAACAGAAGAATTCTGCCGTCGGTTGTCCTGTAGGCCTTGAGGCCTTCAAACATTTCCTGTCCGTAGTGGAAGACAGCGCAGGCGGGGGACAGGGAAACGTTGCCGAAGGGAACAATCCTTGCATTATGCCAGCCGGCAGTTTTGGAATACTCGCATATAAACATATGGTCGGTAAAGATTTTGCCGAAACCCAGTTTGCTTTCATCGGGTTTGGGCGAGGGATTCTGGGTACGATTTACTTTGATTTCCATATATTTTCCTCCGGTATATTGAATGCAAATAAAATATACGGCCTTTCAGCCGGGAACAATTGTTGATTAAATATTATAACACCCCTTGCCGGGTTTTGCAAGACTTCTTTTTCTAAATTTCATATTTTTCCTGTATAATATGTATATTTATCCAAAAACCATCATGTTTATGAGTGTTTTTCGGCGCAAAATACAATTTTCCAGCATTTTTCTTTAATAAATGTGTTTAAAATGCTTGAAAACCTTTAATTCCGGTGTTATAATATGTCTTGTCGTACACCAACAAAAAAGGATTGTGAATATGCCGAAAAAGCTACATACCCTTATAAAGGATAACATCGGAATAATCGTTTGCATACTTGCCGTATTAACCGCCTTTCTGTTAAGCCTGACGTATGACGGAACCGACGGCAGTACATACCGGCTTAAAGAAACCTCTTATGATGTGAAGGTTTATAATTTTTCAACCGAAGAACCGGATGAATCCGAGGAATCCGAGGAATCATCGTCAATCGAGGAACTGTCGGGCTTCGCTCTGTACATAAATGGGGAATACATAGGCACTTCGGAAGACAAGACAACCCTTAAAAAGCTCCTTGACGGCAGGGCGGAGGATCTGGCTGCATCCCGGTACGGGGAATATATCGACGCCACAATAGAGGATAAAATAACCATTGAATATACAAAAACCGACAGAATATCCGGCGAGGATGAAATATTACAGGCCTTATCGGAATACAATCTTTCCCTGATGGTGGAAGTTTACGAACAGAGGCTTGCCGAAATTCCCTTCAACACCATTATGGTTGACGATTCGGATTCCTATGAGGGGACGGAAAAAACGCTTCAGAAGGGAAGCGGCGGAATTTCCGAAGAGGTTTATGTCGTTACATACTCCGGCGGGGAAAAGGTGGGGGAAACCCTCCATACCTCAACGGTTAAGGAACCGCCGGTAAACGAAATAATAAAACGGGGTATCAAGCTTAAGACCAACCCCCTTCCCTCCGGGCTTAAGATGTTCATAATGCCCTATGAGGGGGGGATAACCTCCGAATACGGCAGCCGCTATCTTTTGGGTTCCACCTTCCACGGCGGGCTGGACATTGCCGCCAAGGAGCCGGGAGGCTACTGCTACGGCGAATATATAATGGCCGCCGGCGACGGGGTGGTGGTGTCCTCCGGTTATAACGGGGATTTCGGTATATTGACCATAATCGAACATCCCAACGGAATCCGCACCTATTACGCCCACCAGAGCGAAACGCTGGTCAAGGCGGGGGACTCCGTCAAGCAGGGGGACTACATAGGCAGGATAGGAAGTACCGGTCAGGCAACCGGCCCCCATGTTCACTTTGAAGTCAGGCTCCCCGACGGCAAAGGGGGCTATGAAAGAGCAAACCCCAAAAGCTATATTATAGACTATGAAAGCTATTACAGGAAGTAAATAAACCAACAAAAACCGGCATCACCTGCCGGTTTTTTAGTATAAACCCATGAAATCCGCCGGCATATGCCGGCGGAATATTATTTTGCAAATATATTATACCCCTTATCGTAATACTCATCAAGGGTCAGATTATTTTTATGCAAAAACGTGGCAAGGGTGCGTCCCACAAACCTGAAATGCCAGGATTCATACATCGCCCCGGTGGCAGCCTCCTTACCCTTGGGGTACCTTAGGATAAATCCGAAGCGGCAGGCATTATCCTCCAGCCATTTTGCGGTTTCCGACTCATTGAAGCTTTCCTGTTTTCCCACGTCCACATTGTGCATGTCCACGCAAAGCCCCGTCTGGTGCTCGCTTTGTCCCGGAGGGAAGCAGTAGGTTGCCACAATTGCTAAAACCTCATCCTTGGTCAAGCCGGGATGCTTTGAAGCTTCCTGCTTAAAGTAGTAATTAGTAAACAAATATTGCTGGTAGCTGTAGCTGCGGTAGGCGTTGGTGACGGTTATATTGTCATGGCCGTAATACGCCGCTTCCTTAAGAAAAGCCTCAAGGGCTTTGGCGGCGGTGGCGTTCATCTGGCAGTTTTCCTCCCGTCCGGGACGGGCGTTTTTTGAGGTTACAAGATTTTTCGGCACATAATTTTCCGGAAGGGGAGGGGATTTCTTATTTACCAGCAGGATAAAATCCTCAGGGTTTTCCGGTTCGATATATTTCAAATAAGACGAAATGTCAATGGCGTACTCCCAGATAAACCCGGCTTCCGAACTTTCGACGGAACCTTCTGAATCGTTTGAGTTATCGCTGGCATCCTTACTGTCATCGGAGGATTCTTCTTCATCGGTAAAGTCGTTTGAGGAATCCTCAAGGGAGGAAACCCCTTCGTTAATGCTTTCTTCCGAATTCAACGCCGGAAGGGAGGAATTGTCGGACATATCACCAAACCCGTTTTCGGGCATAAATACCCTGAAGGCTAAAACAGCCGCTATAAAAATCAACAGCACAAAAACAACGGTATATAAATTTTTTCCCATAACACTATCTCCAGTATAATGCTATTATACCCGCTTTGACGGTTTAGTCAATATAAAATATGTTAAGCTTTGTAAAAAGCGGGTTGCTGTTGACAATAAGCAGATTTTTGTGGTAAAATAAATACAGGTACTGGGGGTGAAAAGGTGAAAAACATAAAAAAGACGCTGTATATAAGCCTTATGGCGTTTTTATGCATAGTCTTTGTTGTTTCCGCCTTCCTTTATGCCCTTACCTTTGCCCCCTTCGGGAGGGCAAATCCCGAAAGCCGGAGCGAAAGTCCCGAAAACCTCACGGTTTCCATTACCCCCCTTTATAAAGCCGAAGGGGTGGCCATCGAAGCTGTTTTTGATTTCGGACAGGATTCCCCCGCCATAAGCCCGGTAAACGGCATAAAAGCGTTACCTTCCCCGGTCAACGCCGCCCAGCCGGCGGATTATTTCCCCTATACGGTCATAAGCACCGAAAAGAGCGGAAATTTCATATATTACTGTCAGAAGTGGGAAGCTTACACCGACATCCCCTACGGCAGCGAGACCATAGGCACCTACGGCTGCGGTCCCGTCAATGTGGCAATGGTGGTTTCCACCCTCACCAATAAACGGATAAACCCCGTTGAGGTGACCGCCCTTGCCGTGAAGTGGAATCTGTTTGTCGCAGGATCGGGCACCGCCCACTCCATTTTCCCCAAAAGCGCAGACTATTACGGCGTGCGGATGGAGGAATTTACCTCAACCAAAGAATCGATTGTCGAAAAACTTAAGGCAGGCCGGCTTTTAATCTGCTCCATGGGTGAGGGTTATTTTTCCCGTTCGGGACATTTTTTAACCCTCAGGGGAATTACTCCGGAAGGGAAAATACTGATAGCCGATTCCAACTCCCCCGAAAACACCCAAAAGGAATGGGATTTGGATTATCTGTTTTCCCAGCTGAGGTACAGAAAAATGTGGGCGTTTTACGTATAACCCCAATTTACACCGAATATATTTAAGCAGGTAGGTTTTATAAAGGATGTGGATTTATGAAACGGTATCTGCTTTATTTTTTATGCTTTTTTATCTGCGTTGCCCTCACCCCCGCGGTTTACTCCCTTATGCCCGAAGGCCTGAAACCCGAAATAAGCGAGGAAGTTTCCCATATGTCGGACAACCCTTCGGCTTCGGAAAAGGATAAGGTAAGGGTTTATAAAACAAGTGAGGACAGGGTTGCGGAAATCCTCCTTGAGGATTACGTTGCCAAGGTGCTGTTCGAAGAGTTCCCCTCCCATGCTCCGGCGGAGCTGTTAAAAACAATGGCGGTGGTGGTACGTACCTTTGCTGTCTACCGTATGAAAAATCCGGACGGGTTTCACCCCTTATCCCACCTTTGCGACGACCCCTCCTGCTGTCACGGCATCTTTGAAGGCAGGGTAACCGACGAAAGCATAATAAGCGCGGTTACAGACACCCAGGGGAGGGTGATTTACCACAACGGGAAGGTAATAAATCCGGTTTATCATATCTCCTCCCCGGGGAAAACCGAAAACGCGGAATCTGTTTTCGGGGAGAAGGTGGACTACCTGATTTCGGTAGAAACCCCGGACGAAAGCGAAATGAAATCCTTTCACCAGCAAAAGGAGTTTACCAAAACCGAATTTGCCGATATTCTGGAATCAAACGGCTTTACGGTTGACCGGAATACCGGCCACAAAAGCTGGGTAAGCTATATTGCCCGCACTTCCGGCGGAAGGGTTAAGATAGCCTACATATGCGGCAACGAAATTCCCGGCAACAAGCTTGTGTCCATGTTCGGCCTCCAGTCCGCCTGCGTTTCGGTTACCGCCGGGGATAACGGTTTTATTTTTACTGCCGAAGGGATAGGCCACGGGGTGGGGTTAAGCATTTACGGCGGCTGGATCATGGCGGAAGAGGGAAAAACCTATAATGAAATAATCGTTCATTATTTTAATAAGGCATATATTGCATATAATTGAATATTCCCCCGTAATGAGGGTAAAATATAAACAAACTCATTACAGGGGGAATATTTCATTATGGAAGAAAACAAGAACGAAAACAAGAACGAAGGTAAGAATGAAAACAAGAAGGAAATCAAAAAGCGGAGGTTGGTGAAAAACAAGAAAACCCGTATAGCCGGCGGGGTTTATATCGCCCTTGCTATCTGCGTGGTAACCGTTATGGTGCTTTCTATATATTCCATAAACACCGATTTCGGGGAACTGTCGGACAATGATATTTTCAGCATACCCGATATTTCGGAAACCGAAAGCACACCGGATGATAGTTCCGACCTTCCCGCAGGCACCGACGAAAGCGGAATCCCCGCAAATACCGAACCCTCCTATGTGCTTCCCTTCGAGGGGGATATTATCAAGGGCTACTCCGTCGATGCCCTGGTTTATTCCCTTACCATGAAGGACTACCGCACCCATGAGGGGGTGGATATTGCCGGGGAAGTGGGGGATCCGGTCAAATGCTATTCCGACGGCTATGTCACCGCCATAACGGAAGACCCCTTTATGGGCAAGACGGTGGAAATAACCCACGGCTACGGCCTTAAATCGGTGTATCAGAACCTTGCCGCCGAACTTCCGCAAAAGGTCTTTGTGGGGGCTGAAGTCAAAGCGGGGGATATTATCGGCGCCATTGGTGAAACCGCCATCATCGAAGGGGCGGATGAACCCCACCTTCATTTTGAACTGCTGCTTGACGGGGAGCGCATCAACAGCGAAAGGGAGCTGAAAACTCTTATAGAAACGGATAATTAAAAAGCAAAAACCCGGTTTGACACCGGGTTTTTTGGTGGATGTTAAGGAACTCGAATCCCTGACCACTCGCACGTCAAGCGAGTGCTCTACCAGCTGAGCTAAACATCCCCGTCTTTTGCAAAGGATATTATAGCAGTTTGTTTTTGGTTTGTCAATATTTAATTTATGACAAATTGAGCTCGGATTCAACCCTGCTTTTCCTCACCGCTTATCCTGTAGCCGTTAAACAGGGCTCTGGCTATAATATTATCGAATTCGTCGGTTACGGTAACTTCGTAAAAGGAGGCATGACGGCCTTCTTTTATTTTATCCGCCCTTGCGGTGACAATCTTACCCTTGGGCTGGGATAAAAAGGATATGCTTGAGGAAAGGGTCATGGTATAGGGTTTGTCAAGACCGTTGGAGGCGATGGCGAAGGCAAAGTCGCAGAGGGTGAACACCACCCCGCCCATAAGTCCCCCCATGGCATTTCGGTGGCTTTGGTTTATTTCAAGACGGCAGACGGCATAACCCTCCCCCGCTTCCACCGGGACAATCCCCGCGCTTTGGGTGGCAAACAAATCATCGGCAAATCTTTTTTTTATTTCGTCAATATACATCTTTTACCCTCCTTTGGGATATTATATATTAATTACCTTAATATATCAATGTTAATTTTAGAAAAGGTATTGACATATTGAATTTTTGTGGTAAAATATTTAATGAAATCACATGACTGTGTAGAAAGGAAATGTAAAATGAAAAAACTGTTTTCAATTCTGCTTGCGTTAACTCTATTGGCGACAACTTGTTTTGCTTTTTTTGCAGTAGCCGATGATGATGAAGTAACCATTATCGCAATAGAGTTCGAATCCATGGTTGAAGGAGAAGTTCAGGAAGTACCTCAGGGAGGCGGGGACAGAAGCCTGCTTATCGACGGGGACACCTTAATGGACAAGGGCGTCGGTACATATGCAACTAAAGGTATAGTTCTTGTAAAGAATACCAGATGCACCGAAGAAGGCGTATATCCGCTTTATTCCTATATCCTTGAGCTTTCCGAATCAGCCGAAGTTACCGCCGTTATGATTGCCACCTATGAAGAGTATTCTTCTATGATAGGACTTACCAAGGGCAATAAGGTCGCTATCGAAAGTTCCGCCGACGGTGAGGATTTCACCCTTGTGGGTGACTATACTTTTGAAGGCGAAGCCGAAGCGGCTGAAAAAGCTCCCAATGTGTATAATATCGACCTTGGCAAAACCGTTACCGCAAGGTACATAAAGCTTACCTTCCAATATGATGACTCTCCCTTTGATACCGACGGTAAGATTATTTGGGAATGGCACGGCTTCACCGAATTCGGAGTAACCGCAACTTCCGCTTCTATCATAGATATAAGCGAGGATGAAAGCTCCGAAGAAGCCACTTCCGAAGAAGAATCCGAAGAACCCGCAGATGAATCCTCTCAGGAAACCTCAAGCGGCACCACCCCCACCGGTGACAGCGGCATGGTAGCCCTTGCCATCATTTCGGTAATTGCCCTTGCCGGCGCGGTTATTGTAAAGAAAAGATAGTTTAATACTGTAACATAAAAAGCGGCGTTTTTACGCCGCTTTGTTTTTTTGGATTTGTTTGTGAATTATATATTAATACTTGACAAATGAAATACAGGGTGCTATAATGCTTTCTGGATATCAAATATGTAAAATGAAAGGATTAAAAATGAAAAAGTTACTTATTTTTGTACTTACCCTTACGGTAGTTGCTTCCTGCGTTGCAGCCCTTATAATCAATGCTTCCGCAGAAGACAACACCTATCTTGACTTAAGGCCTGTGGAAGACGGCGATGCCGAATATTCCGTCACCGGCGCAGACGTTGAATTCAAAGGCAACGGCACCGTTGTGGTAACTCTTACATCCACAACCGCCACCGTTTCAATGATCTACAAGACCAGCGGCACGGTTAACCAGGAAGCCAACGTTGACGTTTCAGTCGCAAAGTATGTTAAGTATTTCTTTGCATTAAGCGCTGAAACCATGACCCTTGACATTCACGCCCACTATGACAGAGGCAACAAGGACAACGCCGACCTTTACCTTTCCGGTATGAGAACAAACCCCGATTATCTTGAATTGGGCGATGCTACTTCCAAATACGGCGCTTGGGACATCTATGATTATCTTTCCAGCAGAGACGGCTACCTCCCCAGCGACAATATCATCAAGTTCTCCGACATAGTCTACACCATCAACGGCGCAGTGGGCGATGTCTTCACCCTTTACAACTTTGAAGTTGCCGAAGATTTTGACGAAGACTTCGGAACCGTTATCCCCCCCGATGACGATCCTCTGGAAATAAGCGAAGACGAAAGCTCCGAAGAAGAAGTTTCGGAAGAAACCTCCGAAGCTACCTCCGAAGCTACTTCCGAAGAAGAGTCTGAAGAAGAACCCGTAGAAGAATCCTCTCAGGAAACTTCAAGCGGCACTACCCCCACCGGTGACAGCGGCTTTGTAGCCCTTGCCATCATTTCGGTTATAGCCCTTGCCGGCGCGGTTGTTATCAAGAAGAAATAAGTTAATAAGTTGATTTGAAAAAGCGGCAGCAATGCCGCTTTTTTGTTTTATATATAAATATAGTTATAAGTTATATGAGATTTGCTTATACAAAAAAATTCCTACACATATAGGTTAAATATTATATTTATGTAATAGCAGGGCGGTGGATGTAAAAAAAGCCTTCCCCTTGAGGGGAAGGTGTCAGCCGCAGGCTGACGGATGAGGGGCAGTACCTGCACATACGGGAGAGCAGAGAAATGAAATTAGTTGATAACGTCGGCGGGTGACAATCCCTCCGTCGGAGCTTCGCTGTGACACATCCCTTTGCACAAGGGAGGCTGATTTGCAGCCTATTTAATTTATCTCTCTCAGCTTTTCGGCATACATTTCCGACTTGCCCTCTTTGGCAAAATAATTACTGTAAAAAATCCGGTTACAAGCTGTCATTTTATCTGTCAGGGCATAGGCTCTGTCTATCAGACCCTCCATATATGTTTCGTCGCAGCTTTTATCCGCCCAGATAATCCGGTTCAGGTTATTAAAGTATATCTTGTCGGTAATAAACACGTTATATGCCCTTGAATACAATATGCTTTCCGCTTCCGAAAATGCCGAATTCCCGAAATACAGATTGCCGTAAACGTTCATCCCCAGCAGATCGCACAGGGTGGGGACAATATCCCCGGTGCAGGTGAATTTGGTTATAATCTCATGGGGCATATCCGGGCATCTGACCATAAAGGGAATCTCAAACACGGAGGTATCGGAAGTGTCCTTCACATACTTTGAAAGCCCCTGATAAAAGGTGTTGTGGTCGCTGAATATGGCGATTATGGTCTTGTCAAGGAGGTTTGTTTCCTCAAGATAATCATAGATTTCCCCCAGCGCCCGGTCAAATTCCATAACCGCCGCCAAATAATGGACAAAGGTGTCCTGCATGGTGTTGTCCCGTGCCGTAAGGGTGATACCCGCTTCGGCGAGGGCGTCATAATAACCCAAATCCGCAAGATTCTGCCGGTAGGCGTAAACCCCGTGCATGGATATGGTGGTTATATAGGTATAGAACCGTCTGTCGGTTGGGAACATTTCCTCCTTGCAGACGTTTATCATCTCATAATCAAGGTTGCGTTCGTTCTTCCTGAGCCAGTTGACAAAGCCCTCCCTTTTTTCCATATCCTCGGAGAATACAACCCGGTCAAAACCGAGGTTCGTAAAATATTTCTTACGGTTGTAGAAATTGGCAAACCCGTTGTGGAAATACTGGCATAATATATTTCCGTCCAGGGTCTTGAGGTTGTTTAGCAGGGAAGTGGCGATAACATTGTCGGGGAAGTAATAGTTTATAAAAGCCTTGACGGGATAGGAGCCGATAAGACTGTAATTTTCCGAAATATCCGTCTTTTCCCGGGCGTGGAAATTTTCCATAATCACGCTTTCATCGTAAAATCGGGTAAGATTGGGAAATAGCTCCTTTAAAGCTTCCGGATTTTCAAGATTATGGCCGTTGGGGTATTTGCCTTTGTCCTGAATAAAGGAAAACCATTCAAGGGATTCGCAGAGTATACTTACCACATTGTATCCCTTATCGGCATTTTCCGGAAAGGCGGAATAATAGATATTGTCTTTGTCGTAAATGAACTCTTCCAGTTCGCCGGAGGTATAATTTCCGAAGCTGCTTTTGGAAAACAGACCGTCGGCAAGCTCGTAAATAAGATTCCCCGAAACCCCCAGTTCCGAATAGGAATAAACGCTGTTTCCGTAAAGCATATCATCCCGCACTTCCTTGTAGGGACGGACGGCCTCAAAGGAAAGCAGGTTTAATAGAAGGATACCCGTAATAAGCAGCGTGGCAAAAAGGGGATAACGCTTTTTTTTCGGAATTGCCGGAAGAATAGGGTATGCCCTCCACCCCGCCACCACGAAGAAAGCCAGGCAGGTGCCGGACGTCAGGGTGAAAACAAAGTCGATGTTAAGGGAATCAAGTATGGACGCCGCCTCTCCCTGCAGGTTTACCATGGGGAACTCGAACATGGTTTCGGTCATCATGAACAGCAAAACAAAGCCCCCGTCGGCAAGGCAGAGGAATATAATCATGGCAATCCCCACTATATACCTTGCCTTCTGACTGCGTATAAGGTAGAGCACCGCCGAAAACAAGGCAAGAAAGCCTAAAAATACCCAGGGGTGCCTGATATAAAGTTCACCGGAGGTGACAAAAACCGCCGCCAGTTCTATAATTACGTAGGTAAAAATAAAATATATAATTAAAAGGTTTCTTTTGACTGCTTCCTTCACATAAACCGCCTTCCGCTATAAAACCGAAATCAACCATATAAGCAGGGCTGTCAGGGGAAAGGATTCCCCCGACAGTTTATATATAATTCCGTATAAAATACAGTAAAGCCAGAATAAAAGCCCCGGTTCGCCTATGCCGGGAATGCCCAGCAACCCACCCGGTAAAAAGTAAACCAAAACCCCGTAGGTCAAAAAGAGGAATATCCCCCCGCAGGGTATGGGCAGCTTTATTTTGACAAAACCTCTTGAGAACTCCTCGGCTCCCTTGATTATTGCGGTGATAATAACGCTTTCGGCTGCCCTTAACACCAGCAAAGCGGCGGTGGCGTAGAGTTCATAGACGGCTATTCTTTCCCCTAAGTCGTAAATCAGCTTGAACTGCCAGCCCGAAAAATAACAGATAAGTATTATCCCGCCGTAGGTCAGAACCCAAAGGGAAATAACGTTGATTGTAGGCAGTCTTTCTTTTTTAATACTGTTCCGTAAAAGGTTTATATCAAATCTTTTTTTATAAAATCTTGCTATCCCCCAAAGGCATAAAATCCAGATGATTAAAACCGAAACGTAAGTAAAAAGGGGGGTATAGTTGCCCTTGGAAACTTTGTCGAACAAGGGCGAAAAAAGCCGGGTAATGTTAGCCAAAGACGCGACAATCAACAGCAAAACCGAGGCTATGCCGTAATATATTGATGTTTTGTTGTTTGTATCAATATGGCTTTCCATAATTTTTCCCTTCCGGAAAAATTTTACTCTTATTAATATGGTCATATTATAGCATAAACATTCGCCGAATGCGATATTTTTCTAAATAAAATTGCTTAAATTTATTTTAATTTGTATGCGTTTCAGTTATGTCACAGGTAAAATTTATCTGTAACAATTTATATCAGACGTCGGTTAATGGGACACCCGTAGGGGCGGTTATCAACCGCCAGACACACAAAAATTAGATGTAGCATAATTCAGCTGTTTTGGGTAAATCCAAAATCAGCCTCCCTTGTGCAAAGGGAGGCGGCGAGGTGAAACCGAACCGGAGGGATTGTTCCCCGTCTTCGGCGAAAAAAAGCCTTCCCCTTTTTAGAGGAAGGCTTTTGAACTTATTTATTTCTCAACTCTGTCCGTTTGATTTTGCCGCTGATGGTTTTCGGCAGGGATTCGGTAAACTCCACAATCCTCGGATATTTGTAAGGGGCGGTATGGGTTTTTACATACTCCTTGATTTCCTCTTTAAGCTCATTTGAGGGTTTTTTGTCCTTGGTAAGCACAACCGTTGCCTTTACCACCTGTCCTCTGGTTTCGTCGGGAACGCCGGTAACCGCACATTCCAGCACATAGGGAAGCTCCATTATTACCGATTCTATTTCAAAGGGCCCTATACGATAACCGGAGGATTTAATCACGTCGTCGAGCCGGCTTACATACCAGTAGTAGCCCTCCTCGTCCCGCCAGGCGGTGTCGCCGGTGTGGTACCAGCCGTCGTGCCAGACTTCCGTTGTCTTGTCCTCTTCCTTATAATAGCCCTCGAACAGCCCCGTCGGAATTTCCTTGGTGGAGATAACAATTTCCCCCACTTCGCCGACGGCGGCAAAACTGCCGTCTTCCTTCATCAGATCCACCGCATATTCGGGATTGGGTTTCCCTAATGAACCGACTTTTGTCTTCGCCCCGAACAGGTTGCCCAGGGTCATGGTGGTTTCGGTCTGGCCGAAGCCCTCCTTAAGGTCAATCCCCGTCGCCTGTTTGAAGGCGTTGAAAACCTCCGGATTTAACGCCTCGCCGGCGGTGGTGGCGTATTCAAGGGAGGAAAAGTCGTATTTTGTCAAATCCTCCTTCACGAAAAAGCGGTAGATGGTGGGGGGAGCGCAGAAGGTGGTTATATTGTAGCGGGAAAAGAGGGGGAGCATATCCTCTGCGGAAAATTTATTGAAGTCGTAAACGAAAATGCAGGCCTCGCAAAGCCACTGACCGTATATCTTTCCCCACAGGGCCTTCCCCCAGCCGGTATCGGAAACGGTGAGATGTACCCCGTCGGGATTGATGTACTGCCACCATCTGGCGGTGACGATATGCCCTAAGGGATAGGTGCAGTTATGAACCGCAATCTTGGGGTAGCCGGTGGTGCCGGAGGTAAAATACATAACCTGGGGGTCGTCGATATGGGTGGGTATGCGTTCAAGGGTGTCGGGATAATCCATTAAGGTATTGTTAAAGGGAATCCAGCCCTCCCTTTCCCCGTTTACAATGAATTTCACCTTAACTGAAGGGGATTCGGGAAGAGCGGCATCCACGTGATCGGGACAATCATCCTCGGCGGTACAGACTATTGCCTTTATTTCCGCCGCGTTAAAACGGTATTCGTAATCCTTCTGCATAAGCAGACTTGTGGCGGGAACCGCCACCGCCCCGATTTTATGGAGGGCGACAATGGCTATCCAGAACTGGTAATGCCGTTTTAGCACCAGCATAACCTTATCGCCTTTTTTAATCCCCATTGCCATAAACATATTGGCAGCCCGGCTGGAAAGGAGGGAAATATCCTTAAAGGAAAAATCCTTTTCCTGCTTCTTTTCGGAAATCCACAGTATTGCCCGCTTGTCGGGGACTTTTTTGGCAAGCTCGTCAACCACGTCATAGGCAAAGTTGAAATTATCGGGTATATTGAATTTAATGTCGGTAAGACAGCCCTTTTCGTCCACCGTTTCGGTGACGAATTTCTTGTATATGAGATTGTCGTAATTCCGCTTTAATTCCTTTGTCCTTTCGGGTTGCCTTTTAAATTCCGGCACAACGGGAGCTGCCACCCCCTCCATATCCTTAAAGACAATGGCAAGGAAGGTGCAGTCCTGCCCCCCCATGGCCACCATCCCGTGACGGAGGGAGGAATCGTAATAAACGCTGTCGCCCTCGTTAAGTATTTCGATATGGTCGCCCAGCTGTATCTTAAGGGTGCCGCTAATGACATAGTCCAGTTCCTGCCCCTTGTGGGTGGAAAGGGTAATGGGGGTGGATTCAAGGAAGGGGTCGTACTTCGCGTTTACTATAAAGGGTTCCGAAAGACGGTTTTTAAGATAGGGGGCGATATGCCGGTAGTCAAAGGCCGCTTTACGGCGGATGGCCATCCCCTCCCCTTTGCGGGTGATGTTATACAGGGAAAGGGTGGGGTTGATACCGCTGACCAGTTCGGAAATATCCATCCCTAATTTTTTGGCGCACTTGTAAAGGAAGGTGAAGGAAAAATCGCTGTTCCCCTCCTCTAAAACCCGGTAGGCTTCGGGGGTTATGTCGGTAGCCTTCGCCATTTCCTCCACCGAAATGTCTGAAATATTCCTTGCCCATCTCAGCCGTTCGGCGATAAGTTTTGTCTGTTCCATTTAATACACCTCGTTTCGAAATAATAAAAAAAGCTTTGTCCCGCACAGGACAAAGCTAAAATTAACCTTGCTATACCACCTCTGCTACGTCAAACAACGTGTTTCCCTTGTACGGCGGAAATCACCGTTTTCGCTTAAAATTAAATCAACTTCGGCGAAACTACTCCGGGGTGATAAGCCTGACGGATTTTTACCGCCTTTCACCAGCCGGCGGCTCTCTGAAAAAAATTACCATAAAGCTCCTGTCCCCATCAATGTATTATACGCATATTAACTTATTTTATATATAGCATATTCCTCGCCGGTTGTCAAGGGTTACAATGAATTTATTTGTCCGGCAGGGAAACGTCCGTCGGGGTAAACTCGTCATACCTCATTTCGCCTATGGTTATATAGTCCTCCCCCTGGGTAAAACTGAAGGTGGAGGTATTCCCCTTATCAACCGAAAAATTTTCGATGGTTATTTCGTTTCCTAAAATGTAGTATTTAATCTGATAAACATTCTCGCCGATAAACTGAAAGCCATATCCGTCGGGCATGAAGATATAGCCGATAAAAATAGGTTCGTCGGTGGCAAAGCTTCCGTCGATGGTTCTTGCCCCTTCGGGGAGGGTGTTGTCCTTTGAGCAGGAAAACAGAAAGAAAAATATAAGCAGGGTACAAGCAGCCGAAAGCATTATTTTTTTCATAAATCCACCGTCTTTCCAATAACAAAAACCTGTTATAGAGATATTATAACAGGTTCTGTCAATATGTCAACAACAGTTTGACTTATTATAAAAAGGAGGTTATAATAAAAAGCGGGGTTTCCCCCGCAAAAAAGTATGGTTATGACGCGGAAAATTTGCTGCGCGTGGTGTCAATCTTCTGCTGTTCCACGTTCTGGACCTGATAAAAGCCCTTCTGGGACATCTTGTCGTATATCTGGTTCTGGACTTTCAGCGACTGGTCAAGGGCGGACTGAAAGGTGGTTCTCACCTTGGGGTCGGCGGATTCCATTACTCCGTGGAAGTACAAATCACAGGCGGTTTTTTCGGCAAAAAGCAGGCTTTCGAGTATTTCTTTATCGTTCATGGTATTCTCCTAAAGTGTCTGGTAAATATTTTTGTAAATATCGTTGTGGGTTTTGGACAGGGATGACACGAAGTTTTTAAGCTCCCCGTCGTTAATGCGGGAGGCGCAGTCGTTAATCTGGCTTTTAATAAACTGCTCATGGTTAAGGGCGTCTTCAATATAAAGCAACTCTTTGGGAGTCATATTTTTTTCATCCTTTCGCAATAGGTTGTTTCAAGGTTAGCTTTTCCCCTAAACCAGAATTTATTCAGAAATAAAAAGAAAGGCAAAAAAAATGAAGAATATAACTGTAATAGCCGTGGGGAACATAAAGGAAAATTATTTTACCGATGCGATAAACGAATACGCCAAGCGGATTTCCCCCTTTGCAAGCCTTTCGGTTATTGAAATTAAAGAAGAAAGGCTCCCCGACAATCCCAAAAACACCGGGGAAATTCAGGTTGCCATAAACAAAGAGGGAAAAGCAATATTGAATGCGCTCCCCAAAAACCCCCTTGTCATCGCTTTGTGCATTGAGGGTAGGAAGTGTTCGTCAAGGAAATTTGCCGAACTGATTGACAAATCCTTCACGGCAGGCAGGCATACGGTGTTTATCATCGGCTCCACCTACGGTCTTTCGGAGGAGGTTAAGGCAAGGGCGGATATTAAGCTTTCCTTTTCCGACATGACCTTTCCCCACCGTCTTATGCGGGTGATTTTATTCGAGCAGCTGTACCGGGGACTTTCCATACTGAATAACGGAAGATATCATAATTAAGGTAAAATAAAAGTAAAGCAATAGGTGCGGATATAAAAAAGCCTTCCCC
>DBQR01000037.1:24520-39364 GCA_002305335.1 Clostridiales bacterium UBA1389 | reverse complement strand
TAGCACCGCATACCCGGTAGAGAGAAATAATAAATCCACAGTGTACGCTGTGGATTTTATTTAACAAATAACCCCTCCGCCTATGACATAATCCCCGTCATAGATTACCCCCCATTGTCCCGGGGTGATTGCCCGCTGGGGTGTGTCGAACACCACCTTAAGCCTTCCCTCCCCAAGGGGAGTGACGGTGGCGGGCTGCTCTTTATGGTGGTAGCGAATCTTTACCGCCGCCCGGAAGGGGGATGAGGGGAATTCCCCGGATATTATATTCACATCCCTTAAAATGAGCTCGTCGGCAAATAAATCCCCGTCATATCCTAATGTTATGGTATTGTCAATGGGATTTTTTGAAAGGACATAAAGCCTTTCACCGAAACCCATGCCAAGCCCCCGCCGCTGGCCGACGGTGTAGTGTATCATGCCGTCATGGGTGCCTATAACCTTTCCTTCCCGGTCAAGGAAACGGCCGGAATTGGGGGGGAGATTAAGGTATTCCGTCACAAAGGAGGCGTAGTTGCCCTCCTTTATAAAGCAGATATCCTGACTTTCCGCCTTTTCGGCGGTGTTAAGACTGTTTTCTTTTGCTATCCTGCGCACCTCGTCCTTTGTAAGGTCGCCTAACGGGAACATAAGCCTTTCCAGATGTTTCCGGGTGAGATTGCAGAGCACATAGCTTTGGTCTTTTTTTATATCGGCCGCCTTGCGGAGGTAATATTTCCCGTCCTTTTCCTCCACCCGGGCGTAATGGCCGGTGGCGACATATTTTATTCCAAGACTGTCCGCCTTTTCAAACAGCTTACCGAATTTTAAATATTTATTGCACAGAAGGCAGGGGTTGGGGGTAAGTCCGGCGGCATAGCTTTCGGCAAAGGGGGAAATAACCCTATCTTCGAAATCCCCCGTAAAATCCACCGCTTCAAAGGGAACACCTATAATTTCCGCTGCCTTCATGGCGTCCCGGACGGGGGATGAAGTGTCAACCCCGGTAAGGTTGGTGTTTTCGCCGATAAGCTTCATCGTGACGGCGTAAGGGGAATACCCTCTGTTTTTAAGCAGTATAAGACAGGTTGAGGAATCCACCCCGCCGCTTATTGCAACCAGAACTTTTTCCATATGCCTTCCTTTTCATCCTATATAATCGGTATGTTTATAATATTATAGCATTATTTTTCAAAAAAGCAATAAAAAGTAAAGATAAATAATATTTTTTGCCCCTCTCTCATAAACATATTATGTAATCAATGCCATTGAGAGGGAGAAATACAATGAAAAAGAAAATTCTTTTATTGCTTTCCATATTGTTTATTTTATCAGCCCTTATCCCTTCCGCCTTAGCCGATTCGGCGGGCGGGGATATCTCCCCCGCCATCGCTCTGCTGAGGAAGGAAACCGCCCTTAACAAGTGCGGGGTGTTTGAGGAAACCATATCCTTTTCCAGAGCCGACTTTGAAAATATCCTTAAAGCCGAACTGAAGTACATAACCGTAACCGCCCTTCCCGACGCAAGCAAAGGAGTTCTTAAGCTGAACGGGGTTCCGGTGGTAAACGGGCAAACCATTGCGTCGTCGTCGTTGAATTACTTAACATTTATTCCCGCCACCGGTATTTCCGCCGCCTCCTTCACCTTCCGGTGCGACGTTCCCGGCTGGGAATACAACGACATTCCCTGCAGAATACGGCTGTTTGCCAACCGGAACACCCCGCCGGTGCTGACGCCGGGAAGTCTTTCCGCCGTCAGGAACGCCAAAACCGAATATATGCTCAACCTGTACGAACCCGACGGTGACAATGTAAAACTGTACGTTGACAAATACCCCTCCTCCGGCAGCATATCCATTAAGGATGAGGTTTTGGTTTATACCCCCGTTAAGGGCTTTACCGGAAAGGACGAAATGGCAGTACGGGTGGTGGACGAATACGGCAACTCCTCCGCCGTGACGGTTATCGGAATAAACGTAAGGAAAAGCAGCATTGTGTTTTCGGATATGGCAGCTTCCTCCGCCCATGCCGCTGCCATCGCCCTTGCCGAAAACTCCATAGTCACCTACACCTACAAGAACGGGGAATATCTGTACAACCCGAACCTTAATGTTTCCCGCATTGACTTTCTGGTCATGCTTATGGCCGCCGCCGACGTCAAGGCGGAGGGGATTGACACAAACCTTTCCTTTACCGACACCTCAAATCTCAATGCCGGCAGAAAGCAGTATCTTGCCAAAGCGGTGGCGATGAAGCTGGTTGACGGCAGTGAAAACACCTTCCGTCCCAATGAGGGCATTGTCAGAAGGGAAGCGGCTTTATGGGTGGCGAAACTCTTGGGTCTTAACGGGAAAGCCGCCGTAATAAAGGATATATCCGGACTTGACCTTGAAAGCTCTTCGGGAATAACTGCGGCAGTGGACGCGGGGATATTTACCCTGAAAGACGGTATGTTTTATCCCGAAGAAGCCATCACCCGGGAGGAAGCGGCGCGAATCCTGTTTCGGGTAACCGAAAGCTGAAGGGAAAATCAGACAAAATACACGCCTTCGTTTTGGCTTTAACCGAGCTTTAAACGGGGCGTTTTTGTTAATTGAAACATCAATAAAAATAAATTCAATATTTCCGCTTTAACGGCCGAAAAAACTGCGAAAAATGTTATAAAATGAAATACAAGTAAAATAACTTGCAAAAAT
This sequence comes from Clostridiales bacterium UBA1389, assembly GCA_002305335.1. GTDB lineage: Bacteria > Bacillota > Clostridia > Oscillospirales > CAG-382 > UBA1206. The sequence goes on along the minus strand of DBQR01000037.1, from coordinate 36,689 downwards.
CTATTGACAAAGCCTTAACGTTCTGTTATAATTCCCCCATTAGGAGGAATAACCATGGTACTGTCAGGAAGCAATTCACAACTTAACGAACGCCTGAAGCCCTATTGCGAAGACTGCAGGTCCCATATTTTTATTGAGCCTTCCGAGTTTGCGGACCCCAGCATAAAGCGGGGACTTCGCAACGCCGACGGAACCGGCGTGGTGGCAGGGGTTACGAAGATAAGCGACGTCCACGGCTATGTGCTTAAGGACGGCGTAAAACTTCCCGACGAAGGCCGGCTGTACTACCGGGGCATTGATGTCAGGGATATAATTTATAACTGCACAAGGGAAAACCGTTTCGGTTTCGAAGAAGTTGTGTGGCTGCTTTTATTCGGCTATCTTCCCACGTCCTACCAGCTTGACCGGTTTGCGAAACTCCTTGAGGAATTAAGGGAACTCCCCGACGGATTTGTGGAGGATATGATTATAAAAGCCCCGTCGCCGGATATTATGAATAAACTGGGGCGGAGCGTCCTTGCCCTTTACAGCTATGACGACAATGCCGACGAAATAAGCCTTGAAAATGTCTTCCGCCAGTCAATTGAGCTGGTTGCCCGAATATCCACCATCGCCGTCAATGCCTATCAGGTGAAAAAGCGGTATTACGACCATAAATCCCTGTTTTTCCATCCTCCCATACCGGGACTTTCGGTGGCGGAAAATATTCTTTCCACCATGCGTATCGACCGTAAGTTCACCCACAGGGAAGCCATGCTGCTGGATACCTCACTTATTTTACATGCCGAACACGGGGGCGGCAACAACTCCACCTTTGCCTGTCGTGTCGTGTCCTCCTCCGCTACCGACACCTATTCGGCGATCGCCGCCGCAATCGGTTCCTTGAAGGGCCCCCGCCACGGCGGAGCCAACACCAAGGTAATAGAAATGTTAGACCATATAAAAGCCGGCGTTAAGGATTACAACGACGACGAGGAAATATCAAACTTTTTAAGACTGATACTTCAGAAGAAGGCCGGCGACGGTTCGGGACTTATCTACGGCATAGGCCATGCGGTTTACACCAAAAGCGACCCCCGGGCGGATATATTAAAGAAACAGGCCGGGGACCTGGCAAAAGAAACCGGCTACACCGACGATATGAAGCTGCTTGAAGCGGTGGAACGCCTTGCCCCCTGCATCCTGACCGACAATGGAAAAAAGCAGTCGGGTTCGGTCTGCGCCAACTTCGACTTGTATTCCGGCATAGTTTACCGTATGTTGGGAATCCCCCCCGAACTTTACACCCCTCTGTTTGCCGTCGCCCGGATGGCAGGCTGGTGCGCCCACAGGATTGAGGAACTTATGACCTGCAACAGGATAATAAGACCGGCGTACAAGACACTGGGCGGGGTTGTGGAATACACCCCAATTTCAGACAGGGTCAGCACATTTACATACAGTCAGCACAGCGAAGGGAATAATAAATAATGGGACTTAACGTTACACAGAAACTCATTTTTGCCCACCTTATGTCGGGGGAAATGATAAAGGGGAAGGAAATAGGGTTAAAGATAGACCAGACCCTTACCCAGGACGCCACCGGCACCATGGCTTACCTGCAGTTTGAAGCCATGGGGGTAAAGCGGGTTAAAACCGAAAAATCGGTGGCGTACATAGACCACAACACCCTTCAGACGGGTTTCGAAAACGCCGACGATCATAAATATATTCAGTCCTGCGCCAAAAAATACGGGCTGTATTTTTCCCGTCCCGGAAACGGCATCTGTCATCAGGTTCACCTTGAACGCTTCGGAATTCCCGGCAAAACCCTTATAGGTTCCGATTCCCACACCCCCACCGGGGGAGGAATTGGGATGTTAGCCTTCGGCGCCGGAGGACTGGATGTGGCGCTGGCGATGTCGGGACAACCCTACTATATAACCATGCCCGAAATCATAAGGGTTAATCTTACCGGAAAACTTCATAAGTTTGTTTCGGCAAAGGACGTTATCCTTGAACTTCTTCGCCGTCTTACCGTTAAGGGCGGGGTGGGGAAAATCTTCGAATATGCCGGCGACGGGGTTAAAACCTTAACCGTCCCCGAAAGGGCGACCATAACCAACATGGGGACGGAGCTGGGGCTTACCACCTCGCTGTTCCCCTCCGACGAAGTAACGGAAAAGTTTCTTTCCCTTCAGAAGCGGGGAAAGGATTATGTTAAAATAGAAGCCGACCCCGACGCCGAATACGACGGGGAAATCACGATAAACCTTTCGGAAATCGTCCCCCTTGCCGCCTGCCCCCATTCCCCCGACAGGGTTTTGCCGGTTTCGGAAATCGGCAAGATTAAAATCGACCAGTGCTGTATCGGCTCCTGCACCAACTCGTCCTATGAGGATTTGATGAAAGCCGCCATGATACTGAAGGGGAAAACCGTAAACGATAAGGTTTCCCTTACCGTTTCCCCCGGTTCAAAGCAGGTGTTCGACCTCCTTGCCCAAAACGGCGGACTGTCGAATCTCATTTCGGCGGGGGCAAGGATATTGGAATGCGCCTGCGGCCCCTGCATCAGCATGGGGCAATCCCCCTCCTCCGGCGGAGTTTCGCTTCGCACCTTTAACCGGAACTTTGAAGGCAGAAGCGGCACCAAGGATGCCCGGGTTTATCTTGTGTCCCCCGAAACCGCTGCCGTTTCAGCCATAAACGGGTATCTGACCGACCCGAGGGAGATTGACTGGGATATAAGCTTTGAACAGTTAAATGAGATAAACCCCAACGACAATATGATTATCCCCCCCGCATCCGCAGACGAGGCGGAAAAGGTTGAAATTATCAGGGGACCCAACATCAAGCCCTTCCCCAAGGGACATAAGCTTGAAAACGAAATAAAACCCCGGGTTGCCCTGGTGGCGGGGGACAACATAACCACCGACCATATTATGCCCGCTGGGGCGAAAATCCTCCCCTACCGGTCTAATATACCCTATCTTTCCCGATTCTGCTTTACCGTCTGCGACCCGGATTTCCCCGAAAGGATGAAGGAAATACAAAGCGGCATAATTGTCGCCGGGATAAATTACGGCCAGGGTTCCTCAAGGGAACATGCCGCCCTTGTTCCCCTTTATTTGGGGGTCAGGTGCGTGGCGGCGAAATCCTTCGCACGAATCCACAAGGCAAACCTTATAAACAACGGCATTCTTCCCCTGACCTTTGTAAATCCCGACGATTATAACGAATTTTCCCTCGGGGACCCGGTGGTGGTTGAGAACGTCCGGGAAAGTGTCGAAAAGGGTAAAAATATAATTATCAAAAATGAAAGAACCGGAAAACGCATCGAAACCCAATGTGTTCTGACGGAAAGGGAAGTAAAGTCTATCCTTTCCGGGGGACTTATCAACTCAGCGGGAGATGAACAATGACAGAAAAAATAAAAATGTCCGCCCCCCTTGTGGAGCTGGACGGGGACGAAATGACCCGCATTTTGTGGGGAAAAATAAAGGAAAAGCTGCTTTTGCCCTATATTGACCTGAAAACTCTGTATTTCGATTTAGGGCTGGAAAACCGGGACAAAACAAATGACCGGGTCACCCATGAGGCGGCTGACGCAATAAAGGAATACGGCGTGGGGGTTAAATGCGCCACAATCACCCCCAATGCCGACCGGGTTAAGGAATACAATCTAAAGGAAATGTGGCCCTCCCCCAACGCCACCATCCGGGCAGCCCTTGACGGCACGGTGTTCCGTTCGCCGATTATCCTAAAGGGAATCGAACCCTATGTGAAAACCTGGAAAAAGCCCATAACCATCGCCCGTCATGCCTACGGCGACGTTTATAAAGCCGTTGAGGAAAAGGTTGAGGGCAAAGGCGAAGCCTATCTGGTTGTGGAGCAGGAGGGTAAAACAGTTTCGAAAAAGCTAATCCACTCCTTTGATGACGGCGGCATTATCCAGGGAATGCACAATACCTATAAGTCGATTTCCTCCTTTGCCCGTGCCTGCTTCAACTTTGCTTTAAGCGAGGGGAAGGATTTATGGTTTTCCGCCAAGGACACCATTTCCAAAAAGTACGACCATACCTTTAAGGATATTTTTGCCGAAATTTTCGAAAAGGAATACAAAACCGAGTTCGAAAAGAAGGGGATAAGCTATTATTACACCCTTATCGACGACGCGGTGGCAAGGGTTATAAGGTCTGAGGGAGGCTTTATCTGGGCCTGCAAGAATTATGACGGGGACGTTATGAGCGATATGGTGGCAAACGCCTTCGGCGACCTTGCCATGATGACCTCGGTGCTGGTGTCCCCCGACGGTAAATTCGAATACGAAGCCGCCCACGGTACCGTCCAGAGGCATTATTATAATTACCTGAAAGGAATCCCCACCTCCACCAATCCGGCGGCGACCATCTTCGCATGGACGGGGGCATTAGCCAAACGGGGGGAACTTGACGGACTGAACGAGCTTATAAAATTTGCCGGAACTCTGGAAAAAGCGGTGGTAATGACAATGGAAAAAGGCTATATGACAAAGGGCTTATGCGCCTTGTCCGATCTTGAAACCAAGGTTGCTCTTAACACCGACGAGCTTTTAAATAAAATACAGGAAACCCTTGAGGAACTGATGACACAGTAAAACCCCTCAGGGGTTTTTCTTTGAATGAGCCTTCCGACTTTCGGGGAAGGTTTCAGCCGAAGGCTGACGGATGAGGGGCAGTGCCGCATTTGTGGAAAAGAAGCGAAAACGATATTCCCAATATCGTTTCGGATAAATCCCCCGGTTTCACCGGCGAAAGGTTTGTGCATACAATATATTGAACAAACATAGCCGAAAGGAACTGACATACAATGCCTAACTGCAACAACGACGACCTTATCTGCGGGTCGGATTTATGCGATATATCCTGCGAAGACGGGGGCTTTACCCTCTTCGGCACCGGAAACCTGCTGCCGATACCGCCTCCGCCTCCACCCCCTCCCCCTCCGCCGCCCCCGGTCCAAAGCCGCTTTTCCTTTTACTCTACCCGCAACGCAACCATAGATTCGGGGGAAAACATACCCTTGAATTTGTTTTCGGGAAATCCCCTCCCCATAACCGACGCCACCATAACCCTCCCCGGCGGGAATATCCTTATAACCTACTCCTTTCAATGCCGGACCGTGAACAACGTGGAATCCGTTGAGGTTGTCCCGGTGGTAAACGGCTCCCCCTTTACCCCCGGCGCCTTTAAGGCGGTAAGGACCCCTTCCGGCCTTCATTCCCAGGCTTCCGGCGACTTTACGCTTTCCTCCGACGGGAACACCACACTTTCCTTCAGAGCCGTCACCGAAGCGGACGTCGAGATAAGTTCTATTGCCTTTGATTTGCTTGTTATAAGATAATTCTGAAATAAATTTCTTGATTTAATCCCCCCTTTGTGTTATCATTTCAAAGGGGTGTTTTCTTTGTATAATTTCAGCAAAATGACCCTTTACCCCATATTCAGCGGATTTTCGGAGGAGGATATACGGCTTTTTATATCCGCCTCCTCTGTTAAGACCGCCGCCTTTTCAAAGGGGGAAATCCTCCTTCATGAAGGGGAGGAATGCAGGGAAATGGGGCTTATCCTTGAAGGAAGCTGTGTCGGCGAAACCTTCACCGAAAGCGGGCGAAGGGATATTGCCGCCATCTTTAACGAAGGCAGCGTCTTCGGCGACGTCCTTGCCATGTCCCGGGGAGGGAAAAGTCCGGTCACGGTCAGCGCCCTGACCAACGTGACGGTTATGTTCATCCCCTTTGAAAAGCTGCTGTCGGCAGACTGTATAAACGGTGCTTTGATAATCAAAAATTTGGCGGCTTTGATTTCCGAAAAATATTTCTCCCTCCTTTTCCGGGTGAACTGCCTGTCAAAGCTAACATTACGGGAAAAAATACTGTATTATCTCCATGAAATGCGCCGCGGCAGCAAAAGCCCCACCTTTTCGGTGCCCTTTAACCGGAATCAGCTGGCGGACTTTCTTTCTTCCGACCGTTCCGCTTTGTCAAGGGAGCTTTCAAGGCTTAAGCGGGAGGGAATAATAGACTTTTATAAAAATACCTTCAGTATAAAAAAGTAATAATTTATAGGATTATGGTGGAAACAATGATATCAGCAAAAAAGATTATTACACTGATTTTGGTTCTTATATTTATTTTCCCTCTTTTCCCCTTCAGCCCTTTGGCGGAGGGAGAGAGCAAGTATTCCTATCCGGTGGATACGGTAAACGCCTACCCCAGACCCTCCGCCATTACGGTTTATACCCCCGAAAACGGCTCCACCACCGGCGTAAAGGAAAACTACAACGCCCTGGAAATCGTGGTGTCCGACAATAAAGTCGTGTCAACGGAGGGTATAGACAACAATATCCCTGCCGACGGCTTTGTGGCGGCGATAAGGGGAAACAGCCTTAAAGCCGAAATCGAAGGCCTTAATCTGAAACAGGGGGACACGGTTATATTTGACGAATACAATATGGAAGTGTTTTTTATAAACGAAAATTACGCTCCTTTTTATGAAAAGACAATAAATTTCGACCGCTACAACTCCACCCGCACCGAAAATACCATTATAATCTACAACAAAGGTCAGACCACCAACACCAACATCTGGGGAAGCGAAGTTACGGTGGACGAAAACGGCTTCGTTGCCATCATCGGGGGGAATAACAGCCTTATTCCCGAAGGGGGCTTTGTGATTTCCGCCGTAGGCAGGGACAGGATTGCCGAACTTAACGCCGCCGCTGCTTTGGGTCTTAAGGTCACCGTTGACGACAGGGCGAAAACCATAACCTTTTCCTTTTCGGCGGAAAGCATTACCGGCAAAATGAGGGTGGAATACAATAATTTTGCCGCCGCCATTGACAAAGCAAAGGAAAACTTTGCTATTCTGGACTATTCGGAATGCGAAAACGCAAAAAACAAGCTTAATTCCCTTTTATCGGACTCCGAAACATCAATCGAAAACAATGACACGGCAGGTGCTATGATAAAAAAATACGAGTTTGAAAAATTCATAAGGCAGTCGGAAAACCTTATAACCGAATACCCGGCGGTGGAGGAACGGGCTGTCTGGCTCAGACCCTCCAACTCCGACACCCGTGATAAGGTGAATGATACCGTAAAAGCCATATATGATGCCGGTTATAATGCCATCTGCATTGAACTTATATATAACTCCACCGCAATTTTCCCCGTTGACAGCGAAAAATATCTGTTTTCCCAGGACCCTGGGCTAAAGGGCTTTGATGTGCTTAAGGCCTATATCGAGGAATGCCACAACTACGGTATTGAAGTCCACGGCTGGATGCCCTGCTACCGGGTAAGCCACGGCTCCACCACCTACCCCAAGCTTGCCGTATCGACCCTGAAGCCCGAATGGCTTGTAAAAGCAAAGTCGGGGACAGTGGAAGTCGGGGACACAAAGGGTTACTTTTTAAATCCCGCTTTGCCGGAGGTAAAGGAATTCCTGCTTGATTTTTACAGATATATCTTGGAAAACTACTCCCTTGACGGCTTTCAGCTTGACTATATCCGCTACCCCTATGCGGCGGGGGAGGAATTCGGCTACGACGACTACACCAGGCAGCTTTTCAGGGAAAAGCAGGGCGCTGACCCTATGGACCTGACAACCTCTTCCCCCCTTTGGGAGGAATGGTGTAAATTCCGCGCCTCCTATGTCACGGATTTCGTAAAGGAATTTTCGGAAATGGCACGGGAAATCCGTCCGGACATCTTCATTTCGGCGGATGTTGCCCCCGATTTCCGGGACGTTTACAAAAAATATATGCAGGAAGCCGAAATCTGGCTTACGGAAGGCTATATCGATATGGCATTCCCCATGGCATACGGCACCAACGTGATACCCCTTTATTCCTCCTTTACCGTAGAAGCCGCCGGGGACAGGGCGTATTCCTATATCGGCGTTTCGGACTACGGTGTCGATGTTTTCAAGCGGCAGATAGTCGAAACCCGTGAAGCTAATGCCGACGGATTTGCCTTTTTCTCCTGGAGTCAGTATGTGGCCGGAAATTATGTAAACGGGATTGCCTCCACAGCCCTTTCGGTTCCCGCCCTTTCCCCCTCGTATAATGCCACGAACGCTCTTAAAGCCCAGGCGGAATATATAAAACAGCATATAGAAACCATCAAATACATTAACCCTTCCGCCCTGACTTCCGACATAGAAAACCTTGTAAAAAATACGGCGGAGGAAATTATATCGGCTACAAATTCCGGCTTTGCCGAGGACTGCGTAAATATTATCAAAACCGCTTTGGACAGCCTGAACGATATTTCCTTTGACGAAAAGGCAAAAGAAGTACTTGTTTCGGATATATCAAAGGCATTGAAAATCGCAACCCTTTCCAAGGACAAGGCAAAGCGGGAATATTACGAAGAAAACCAAAGCGGCGACGAGTCGGCGGAGGAAAGCCGGGAAGATTCGGAAACCGGCGGGGAAGTTTCCCGGAACGAAAGCGATGATTCATCCCAAACCGGAAATAGCGATAAAGAAAAGGGAAAACCCAAAACGGCGATAATCATAGGTTCGGCCCTAATCGGAATTTTACTTGCCATAACCCTTATATTTATAATAAAGCGGAGGAAACAGAAATGATAATAAGAAAACTGCGCAGCGACGAAGCCTATAAAGCCAAAATGCTTATGGGCTGCGCCTTCAACTATTCCGTTGACGGGGAAGCCGAAAGGACAAGCAGTTTTGAAGAGGAAGGTATAGGCGCCTTCTGCGACGACAACGAAACTTTAATGGCGCAACTGGTGGTCAAGCCCTATAAGTCCTTTTTCTGCGGCAATACAGTCGATGCGGTGGGGATCGCCGGGGTGTCCACCTATCCCGAATACCGGCGGAACGGCTGCATAAAGGCCTTGTTTAACGAGGTTTTCAATATGGCTCCCCAAAGGGGATGGCTGGTGTCCTACCTTTACCCTTTTTCCTACCGATATTACCGCAAGTACGGCTATGAAGCGCTGTTCAAGCATAAAACCCTGACAGTCCCCTTTGATATGCTGACGCATATTGATAGGAATTCCTCCGCAGTCCTTTATACCGGTCAGCCGGAAATTAAGAAAGGACTGTTGCAGGTTTACAACGCTTATGCCGCCGGAAGAAACGTCTGCTTTTACCGCACCGATGCGGGCGCATACAGCGACAATCCGGTGAAAAGCCAGAGATATACATACCTTTGGAATAAGGACAACGTCCCCAAAGCCTATGCCACCGTAAAACCTTCCCAGGATTCCACCCTTGAAGTCATTGAGCTGGTTTACACGGACGTTGAATCCTTATACGGTATTCTCGGATTTTTACGGCTTTACGACGGGCAGTTTAAAAAAATGTATATCCCCATTCTTGAGTACGATTCCCCGGCGGAATACCTCCTTGACAGCGACCGGAATATAGGCAGCGGCTGCTATGACGGGGTGCAGGGGCGGATAATCGACATAAAAACGGTGCTTGAGCTTAACAAATACCCCGAAGGGAAGGGGAATGTCAGAATAAAGGTTTACGGCGACTTTATTTCCCGGAACAACGGCATATACGATATTTCCTTTGAAGGCGGAAAGGGAAGGGTTGTCTTTGAAAAAGAGGGGGATTATGATATTGCCGTTACAGTTCAGTCCTTCAGCCGTCTGGTGTTCGGGGACGTCAGCGGGTACGCCCTGCCCTATCTTAACGGGATCGAGGTTAAATGCGGCGAAAAGCTGAAAACTTTAGCGGAATGTTTCCCCAGGAGGGCGCTTAACCTCTTTGAAAGATTCTGACGCAACCGCAAGTTGCCTTAAAAAAGCAAAATGCAAATGAAAGTATATTGCTTTTTAACCGGGTTATACCCTAAAATATTGTCAGGAGGTGAAGGCTTTGAGTAAAGAAACATCATTAACCATCGAACAGGTGCTTGAGGCATATAAAAAGGGGGAGGCAACCCTTGAGGAAGCCCGGAACGAAATCGAGGTTTTAATCGCCGACAGAAAAATCGAAAAGGACATCGAATGGCAGGACGACGACTGCATAAGGATTGCGGTATTCCGGGGGAGAAGGCTTATCCGTCACGGATACCGGGACAACGTACAATGCGACATAACCTACAGCGGCGACCCCCTTAATGTTTACTGCGACCACAGTCTTACGGTTAAAGGAAACGTTGTCGGTTCGGCAAAGGCGGGACATTCCCTGACCTGTGCCGGTTCTGTGGGCGGGGACGCTTTTGCCGGTCATTCGTTAAGCTGCGGCGATGTAAAGCAGAACGTAAAAGCCGGTCACGGCGTAAACTGCCATAATGTGGGCGGCGACATAACCGCCGGCCACGGTGTAACCATTGCGGGAAAAAGAGGATAAGGTTCTACTAAAGCAAAACAAAAGGTATAACGCGCAGTAGTACCTCATATACGGTAAAGAAGGAACGAATAAAATCCTCAACTGCGTTTCGGATAAAATCCGCAGTCAAATGCCTACGGGATAAAGTTATGTTCGTAATTGAATAATCGCCTTATAAAAACGCCCATGCAAGGGGCGTTTTTTGTTATTAACGGGGAATAATATTATGGCGAAATTTTATCAAAATCCGAACAAATGTTCTTGACAAACTAAAGGAGGAATGATAAAATAGCATCACAAACAAATGTTCTGTAATTTGGCGCGGTTGAGGCTTGATTTATGGAAAAGATAATAATTCATTGCGACTGCAACAGCTTTTTTGCCTCGGTTGAAACGGTAAAACACCCGGAATACAAAAACGTTCCCATGGCGGTATGCGGCAGCAGGGAGGAAAGGCACGGCGTTGTCCTTGCCAAAAACGAACTTGCCAAAAAATGCGGCGTTGCCACCGGGGAGGTCATCTGGCAGGCAAAAAAGAAATGCCCCTCCCTTGTCGTCGTTCCCCCCCATCACGAGCTGTACGAGGAATATTCCCGTCAGGTGAACTCCATCTACGGCGACTACACCGATATGATCGAGCCCTTCGGCATCGACGAATCCTGGCTGGACGTCACCGGCTCCACCAATCTGTTCGGCAGCGGGAAAAGGATTGCAGACGAAATAAGAAACCGGATAAAAACCGAGCTGGGAATAACCGTTTCGGCGGGGGTTTCCTTTAACAAAACCTTTGCCAAGCTGGGGAGCGACTACAAAAAGCCCGACGCCACCACGGTTATAACCCGGGAAACCTATAAGCGAATACTTTACCCCCTCCCCGTAGGGGATATGATGTATATCGGCCGCCATACGGTGCCCAAGCTGAAGATGTTGGGGATAAACACCATAGGGGACCTTGCCGGCTCCGACGTGAATGTGCTGGTGTCCCTTTTCGGTAAGGCGGGGAAGTCCCTGTACGACGCCTGCCACGGACGGGATGAAAGCCTTGTGTCCAGCCTTTCTCCCGCTCCGAAATCCTTCGGCAACGGCATGACCTTTTTGCGGGATCTGAAGGGGGAGGAGGATTTCAGGAAAGCGGTATCCTTCCTTGCCGACAAGGCCGCTTCCCGTATGCGTCAGGCAAAGGCGAAATGCAGAGTGGTAAGCGTTATGATAAGGGACACCTCCCTTGAAATGATTACCCGCCAGAAAAAGCTGCCCTTTCCCACCTCCTCCACCAAAACGGTGGAGGAAACCGCATTGGGGCTTATTGTGGCAAACTGGAACATGGCGGTCCCCGTAAGATCGGTGCAGGTGGCATGCTGCGATCTGGTGGAGGAAAACCGCCTTGCCACCCAGCTGTGCTTTGTCTGTTCGGAGGAGGAAATAAGGGAGCAGAAGCGGTCGAGCCTGGACCGGGAAACCGACCTTATCCGTTCCAGATTCGGAAGGCATATTATAACAAGGGCCTCCTTTTTGGGGAACGATTTGGGGATATAGCCGGTAAATTTTACCGATAACGCCGGAAATATATAGAATAACCTCCAATTCCTCCTTGACCGCCGGAATAATAGATGATATAATTTGATTTAATCAATAAGGGCGATTCGTTAAAAGTCAACATGTGGTAAATTTTGCGAGGGTGAATATAAAAAAAGCCTTCCCCTGGAGGGGAAGGTGTCAGCCGAAGGCTGACGGATGAGGGGCAGTGCCGCAAAATGTGCCAGCAAAGGAAAAACGAATATAAATATACTTCCCGGCGTCAGTAAAAAAGCCTCCCCCTGGAGGGGAAGGGGGACCGC
>DBQR01000037.1:0-24432 GCA_002305335.1 Clostridiales bacterium UBA1389 | reverse complement strand
GGAAAAACGAAAATAAATATACTTTTCGGAATCAGTAAAAAATACTCCCTCAATGGCATTATTGCCCACTAAAACCACCGCTTTTCTTAGCGAGGTGTATATGGGTCGTCTTCCGAGAAATACTGAAATTAAGGACATAAGCCAAACACTCCGTAAAAATATGACCAAAGAGGAAAAACGTCTTTGGTATGACTTTCTTCGCAGTTACCCCGTTCAGTTTTACCGTCAACGAATAATCGGATATTTCATAGTTGATTTTTACTGTCCTTCCGTAAAGCTTGCCATAGAGCTTGACGGATTACATCATCTTGAAGAGGATAAAACCACAAAAGATATAATCAGAATGGAGTACCTCAACGAATTCGGGGTAACCGTGGTTCGGTTCTGGAACTCTGAAGTTAATAAATCATTTGATAATGTGTGCAAAGCAATAGATGCCATGGTTAAGGATTTAAGTAAAAAAGTCGAATTGGAATATATGTAAACCTGACATTTTACTGCTGTAAGATATGTAAATAATTGATAGGGAAACTGCACATCCAGAGTGTCGGCACTACCCCTCATCCGTCAGCCTTCGGCTGACACCTTCCCCTCCAGGGGAAGGCTACTCATCTTAATGGAGGAAACAATGGACTACAACAAACTTGCCGAAATGCTTTATCCCGAAATAACCGAAACACCGGAGTATTACGAGGCGAAATATCCGCCCCGCAACCTCCCCGAAGGGGCGATTGTAACCCGCCTTGCCCCCTCCCCCACCGGCTTTGTCCATCTGGGGAACATCCTGCAGGGGCTGACCTCCGAAAGGATGGCGCACCAGTCCGGCGGGGTGCTTTTCCTGCGCATCGAGGACACCGACGCCAAGCGGGAGGTCAAAGGAGCGGTTAAGGTCCTGATTGACGGTCTTAAATATTGCGGTATTGTCTTTGACGAAGGAGCAACCGCCGACGGGGATTTCGGCAACTACGGCCCCTACCGACAGCGACAGCGGGTTAAAATATATCACTGCTATGCCAAACTCCTGGTAAGTCAGGGTATGGCCTATCCCTGCTTCTGCACCGAAGACCAGCTTAATGAAATCCGCAGTCGGCAGACGGAATCGAAATGCGACCCGGGCTACTACGGCAAATGGGCTATCTGGCGGGACAGAACCCTTGAGGATATAGAAGCGGAGCTTAAAAAGGGCACCCCCTGGGTACTGCGCTTCCGTTCGGAGGGAAACCGGCAAAACAAGCACCCCTTTGACGACCTTATTAAGGGAAGGGTGGAAATAAGCGAAAACGACATAGACCATGTGCTTATAAAGTCCGACGGCGTCCCCACCTACCACTTCGCCCACGCCGTTGACGACCATCTAATGAGGACAACCCATGTGGTGCGGGGGGACGAATGGCTCCCCTCCCTGCCATTGCATATACAGTTATTTAAGGCTCTGGGCTTTAAGCTCCCGAAATATCTCCACATAGGACCCCTTATGAAGATGGAGGGCACTTCCAAGCGGAAGTTTTCAAAGCGTAAAGACCCCGAAGCCGCCCTTTCCTTCTATAAAAAGGCGGGTTATCCGGTGGCAACCATATATGAATATATGCTTACCATACTCAATTCCAATTTTGAGGACTGGCGGCGGCTGAACCCCGATATTTCCCCCGACAAATTTCAATTTTCCTATAAAAAGATGAACCCCGCCGGCTCCCTTTTTGACGAAGCGAAGCTGAGGGACATTTCAAAAAATCTGATTTCAAAGTTTACGGCGGAACAGGTATATAACGCCACCCTTAATTGGGCGGAGGAATTCGACAAACCCTTTGCCGGTGTGCTTTCGGAACACAAAGACAAGGCTATCCGGACACTGGACATCGGCCGGGGGGGGAACAAGCCCAGAAAGGATATAGCCGCCTGGAGCGAAGTAAAAGACTATATGGGCTTTATCTTTGAGGAATGCTTTGAAGTCAGAGACAGCCTTGAAGGATTCGACAAAGAGGATATTAAAAAAATCCTTACGGAATTCATACAAAACTACTCACCAAAAGACGACCAGAACGAATGGTTTAATAAAATTAAAAAAATCGCATCAGAATACGGTTTTTGTCCGGATATGAAGGAGTACAAGGCAAACCCGGAAAAATACAAAGGCAGTGTTGCCGATGTTTCCTCCTTTATACGGATAGCCGTAACCGGAAAGCAAAACTCCCCCGACTTATTTGCCATTATGCAGATATTGGGCTATGACAAAACGACAGGGAGAATTACAAAGTTTAAGGAGAATCTTTAATGGAAGAAAAGACAAGCAACTTTTTGTTTGATATAATAGAAAAGGACCTTGCCGAAGGGAAGGTCGATAAAATCCGCACCCGTTTCCCGCCGGAACCCAACGGCTATCTTCATATCGGCCATACCAAGGCCATATACATCAACTTTACCGCCGCAAAACGCTACGGCGGTAGCTTCAACCTCCGGTATGACGACACCAACCCCGAAAAGGAGGACACCGAATACGTAAACTCCATATATGAGGATATGGTGTGGCTTATCGGGCGGAAGCCCGACAACGTGTTTTACGGTTCGGACTACTTTGACAAATGCTATGAGTTTGCGATAAAGCTTATTAAAGAGGGAAAAGCCTATGTCTGCAACCTTTCCTCCGAAGAGGTGGAAGCCTACAGGGGCACCCTCACCGAACCGGGAAAGGAATCCCCCTACCGCAACAGGACAGTTGAGGAAAATCTGGAACTCTTCGATAAAATGAAAAACGGGGAATTTCCCGAAGGCTACTGCACTTTAAGGGCGAAAATCGATATGTCCTCCCCCAACATAAACCTGCGGGACCCCATAATCTACCGCATTCTTTACCGGGACCACCACCGGCAGGGAAGCAAATGGTGCATTTATCCCCTGTACGACTGGGTGACGGAAAACATCGGCTTTGAAAAGCCCCCCCGCCAGTATGAATTCGCCAAGCTGTATATAACCAATACGGTTATGTCAAAGCGGAATTTACGCCGGCTGGTGGAGGAGGGAATCGTCGACGGCTGGGACGACCCCCGTATGCCAACCATAAGCGGCCTGCGGCGGAGGGGTTATACCCCGGAAGCGCTGTTCGACTTTGTGGAACGGGCGGGGATTGCCAAAACCTATTCCATAGTAGACCTTGCCCTGCTTGAGCACTGTATCAGGGAGGAACTCAACCAAACCGCCAGGCGGAGGATTGCCGTCCTTGAGCCGGTAAAGCTGACGTTGGAAAATTATCCGGAAGGTAAAAAGGAATATTTCCCCCTTACCAACAACCCCAACGACGGAAATGCGGGAACCCGGGAGGTTGCTTTCTCGAAGCATCTTTATATCGAAAGAAGCGATGTTTCCCTTAACCCGCCCCCCAAGTATTTCAGGCTGAAGCCCGACGGGGAAGTCCGGCTTATGGGGGCGTATATAGTTAAATTCAAGGAAGCCATTCTTGACGAAAACGGGGAAATTTCGGAAATCATAGTCACCGCCGACCTTGAAAGCGGGAGCGGTAACCCGGTTGACGGGCGGAAGGTTAAGGGCACCGTTCACTGGGTGTCGGCGGAAGACTGCGAAACATTCGCCGCAAGGGTGTATCAGCCCTTGTTCAATATCGAAAACACAAGAGCGGTTCCCGAAGGGAAAACCATTGACGACTTCTTCAACCCGGAGTCCATTAGGGTTTACGATAACTGCAAGGTGGAAAAAGCTCTGGCAGACGCTTTGCCCGGGGAAAGGTTCCAGTTTGTCCGCACCGGCTATTTCTGCAAGGACACAAAGGATAACGCCTTTAACCAGATTGTGGAGCTGAAAGACAGTAAGCCCTTTTAAGTTTATATGCAAAAACCCCGGTCAACCGGGGTTTTTTTGTGCAGGTTTTTTATGGTTTTTATAGTATAAGCGGTAGGGGCGGATATCATCCGCCAGCAACGTCACAGTCAGCAGTCGCTGATACAGAAGACCTCCATTCAGCCTCCCTTGTGCAAAGGGAGGTGTCACAGCGAAGCAGTGACGGAGGGATTGTCACCCGCCGAAGGCGGATTTCATCCGAAACGCAGTCGAGGATTTCATTCGTTCCATCTTTCCCGTAATTTGCGGTACTACCCCTCATACGTCAGCCTGCGGCTGACACCTTCCCCGAAAGTCGGAAGGCTTTTTTATTCCACCTTAGGCAGGGTGGATAAGCCCGCTTTGATATCCTCGTCGGATATGGCGTGGTCCTTCATGGTGCCGTTAAGGTAGGATTCATAGGCGGTCATATCGAAAAAGCCGGTTCCGGTCAGGCCGAAGAGTATGGTTTTTGCTTCTCCGGTTTCCCGGCATTTGATTGCCTCCTGCATTGCTACATAAATGGCGTGGGAGGATTCGGGGGCGGGGAGTATGGTTTCCAATTTGGCAAACTCCACCGCGGCTTTGAACACCTCGGTCTGCTTTACCGCCACCGCCTTCATATAACCGTCGTGGTACAGCTTTGACAGTATGGGGGACATCCCGTGGAATCTCAAGCCCCCCGCATGGTCGGGGGAGGGAATAAACCCGCTTCCCAATGTGTACATCTTTGCAAGAGGGGTGATACGGCCGGTATCGCAGAAGTCATAGGCATATGAGCCCCGTGTAAAGGAGGGACAGGACATCGGTTCTACGGCGATAATTTCCGGATTTGCCTTTCCGGTAATCTTATCCCGCATAAAGGGGGCGATTAAACCTCCCAAGTTGGAACCGCCGCCGGCGCAGCCGATGACTATATCCGGATATTCGTCATACAGCTTAAGGGCGGTTTCGCATTCAAGGCCGATAACCGACTGGTGTAACAGCACGTGGTTAAGTACCGACCCCAACACATACCGGTAGCCCTCCCTTGTGACCGCCGCCTCCACCGCTTCGCTTATGGCGCAGCCTAAGGATCCGCCGGTGGCGGGGTTGATTTCAAGGATTTTTTTCCCCGCTTCGGTGGTGTCCGAAGGGGAAGCCACCACCTTGCCGCCGAAAACCCTCATCAGAGTTTTTCTGAAGGGCTTCTGCTCATAGGACACCTTAACCATGAATACATCAAGGTCAAGGCCGAAGTAGGAGCAGGCTTCGGAAACGGCGGTGCCCCACTGTCCCGCGCCGGTTTCGGTGGTAAGCCCCTTTAAGCCCTGCTTTTTGGCGTAGTAGGCCTGGGGGATGGCGGAATTCAGCTTGTGGCTGCCGGAGGTGTTGTTGCCTTCAAACTTGTAGTAGATTTTCGCCGGGGTATTCAAGGCTTTTTCCACATTGTATGCCCTGACCAGGGGGGAGGGGCGGTATTCGGTGTAAATATGCCTTACTTCCTCGGGGATTTCCACATATTCGGTTGCGGAATCCAGCTCCTGTTTAACGCATTCTTCGGAAAATACCGCGCTGAGTTCCTCAAAGGTCATGGGTTTTCCCGTCCCCGGATTAAGCATGGGGGGAACGTCTTCCTTCATGACGGTCCTCAGGTTATACCAGTATTTCGGCAGCTGGTCCTCTCTTAAATATGTGCGGTAGGGAATTTTCTTTTGCATTTCTTTAACCTTCTTTCATTGATAGTATTTATTCAAACCGGAATTGAATACAAAAAAGCCTTTGCCCCAAAACATTGGGACAAAGGCTAAGCCTCTGCGGTACCACCCAAATTGGCATTGAAAACAATGCCCCCTCACGCACTATCATGCGTTACCGCTGTCACGGGCGGAACCCGTCAGCTACTACTCAAGCAAAACTGCTCTTTCGGCTGCCCTCATAAGTCCATTCGGTCAGCATTCCCTGTATGGCTCCCACCGACGCCCTACTCTCTGGAAAGGAATTGAACTGGCTTACTACTCTTAATCAACGGTTTATATTTGGTTAAAAAATATTTGAACAGAATATAACACAATTAAATACTTTTGTCAAGTACTTTTTTTATAAAAAGAGAAAAATTATTCGAGAATGTTGGAAGTTATGTAGTCAACCCCCCAGGAAACCAGCCTTTCGGCATCCTCCTTGCGGTCAACCGTCCAGCAGTTGACTTCAAAACCGGCGTCGTGAATAACCTTGACGTCCTCTTCGTGAAGACCGCCGAAATAAATGTCAAGGTCCAGACTGTATTCCTTCATGGATGCCAGTATGTTTTCGTTGAATTCGCAGGTAAGCCATTGGATTTTCTGGTCGGGGAGAAGCTGCCTTACCTTTATGAGATTATCCAGCGCAAAGGATATGAAAATCACATTCTCCAACCAGCCGATTTCCCTTATGCGGTTTATCATGTCCGAAAGGGTCTGAAGGTCGTAAAGCCCCTTAAGCTCAAGCACCGAATGCTTTTCGTATCGTTTACAGGTTTCTATGTATTCCTCCAAAGAGCAAAGGTGTAAATCCGCCCTCCCCCGCACGCCGTTTTTATCCTTCAGGCGTAACGCCCTCAGGGTTTCGAAGGTGGTCTTTTCGGGGTAAAGGACGTCGGTTCCCACCCGTTCGGTGTGGTCGTCGTGGAGAATTACGAACTGGCCGTCGGCGGTTTTTCTCACGTCGGTTTCAATGCCGAAATAGCTGCGGTTTCCCGCGGCGATAAAGGCGACGTTGGTGTTTTCCTGTTCGATTCCCGAAAGCCCCCGGTGGGCTATCATTTTAACGTTTTGCTTTTGAATTTTTACGGTATTCATTTTAATTCCTCCGTTATATATTGGATTTATTCAAACAGCTTTAATATATGGATTTTGTATTCCGAAAGCTTCTTTAAAGTTTCTTCCCTGTTTTTGCCGCTTGTTAAAATATATGCCTTTACCTTGGGTTCGGTTCCCGACGGGCGGATAATCACCGCGGTGTTGTCCCGGGTTTTGTAATACAGCATATCCGAAAGGGGGAGACCGGTGGGGGTTTCTCTCCCCGTATCGATATCAATCATGACCCCTTCCGAAAAATCCCCCCTCACCCTAACTGGCACGTTGTTTATACTGCTGATTCCGCTCTGCCGGAGGGTTTTCATCTTTCGGTTCATTATATCAAGGGGGAGGGAGCCGGTTATCGTCACCGAAAGGGTGATTTCGCCGTGATAGCCGTATTCGGCATAAATGTCGTCAAGGGCGGCGGACAGGGTTTTATCTTGGCTTTTGTAATATGAGGCAGCTTCGGCAATCAACAGCGAGGCATTTATAGCGTCTTTATCCCGCACATACCCGCCGGACAAAAAGCCCTGGCTTTCCTCATAGCCGAAAACAAAGGTGTGTTCGCCGGTTTTTTCGTATTCCTGTATCTTTTCGCCGATATATTTGAAGCCCGTCAGCACGGTAACCGGCTTTACACCGTTCTTACGGCATATTTTATCGAACAATTCCGAGGACACCACAGACCTTACGGCGCAGGCGTTACCGGGGAGAGTTCCCCTTGCCTTCCTTGCTTTTATAATGTAATCCACCAGGATTGCCCCTATCTGGTTCCCCGAAAGGGGGATAAAGCTTCCGTCGGTGTCCTTAACGGCCACCCCTAAACGGTCGCCGTCCGGGTCGGTGGCGATAATCACGTTGGTGGGGAGGCGGTTTTTCCTTATAAACTCCACCGCCATCTCAAAGCATTCGGGGTTTTCCGGGTTAGGGGACTTAACCGTGGGGAAGTTGCCGTCGGGGATATCCTGTCCGGGAACTACGGTGAGGTTATCAATCCCCGCCAGCTTAAGCACTTGGGGTACTACTTTATAGCCCGTGCCGTGAAGGGGGGTGTAAACCAGATTCAGCGAATTTCCGTATTCCCTTATGACTACGGGGTTTATGCTGCAATTCAGAACATTCTTAATATATTCATCATCGGTTTCCCTGCCGATAATTTTTACAAGTCCCGATGAAACGGCTTTATCAAGGTCGGCTGTTTTGACGGTTAAAACATCGGTTTTGCCCATTTCCTCCGCCACTCTGTCCGCCTGTTCGGGGGGGAGCTGGGCGCCGTCGCTCCAGTAAACCTTGTAGCCGTTGTACTCCTTAGGGTTGTGGGAGGCGGTTATGTTTATCCCCGCAATGCACCCGTGGAAAAGCACCGCGAAGGAAAGCTCCGGCGTGGGACGGAGGGATTCGAACAAATAAACCTTAATATTATTATAGGCAAGTACTCCCGCGGCGGTTTCGGCGAATAAACGGGAGTTGTTCCGGGAATCATGGGCAATGGCAACCCCCTTTTGACTTCCCTCCGATGCAATAATGACATTCGCCAGACCCTGGGTTGCCTGGGAAACGGTATAGACATTCATCCCGTTTATTCCGGCGCGCATTATCCCCCGCAGGCCTGCCGTACCGAAGGATAGGGGAAGGGCAAAGCGGGAGGTTATTTCCTCTTCATTTCCTTTTATATTATATAGTTCCTTTTTTATTTTTTCGTCCGTATCCGACGAATTAAGCCACCGTTGGTATTCCTTATTCATATTTCAGCTATCCTTATTTCTGAATATCTTTTTCAAGGGCTCCGGCAAACTGGTCGGGGCAGCTGGTGTTCTTATAGCCGCACTTCAACCCTTTCAGGCGCCGTATAATTATTTCCGCCGGCATTCCCTCGCAAAGGGAGGCAATTCCCTTAAGGTTGCCGTTGCAGCCGCCGGTAAAGCGGATATTGCGTATTTTGCCGTCCTCGGTGCGTTCGAAGGTTACCCCTCTGGCGCAGGTGCCGCTGAAAGCATAGCTTTTTTCCATTACCCCGCCCTCCTTTTTATATATTATCCTATGCTACGGTAATATATTGTGACAATTATAACACTTTTTTGTGTTTTGTAAACGGATTTTACGAAATTTTTTGATGCCGGAACAGCGTTCACAAAATGTTTACAAATCCACGGAATTATTTCGTAAAACCCCTTGACAAGTGATTTTTATTGTAGTAAACTGGCTTTTGCTTGATGTGCGATGAGGCTGGAGATTGCCGTCATTTAGGCGGGTAACTTCGGCGGAGTATGTCCGACAATCGGGCGACAGGTCGGCATTTTTTAAAGGTGGTGTTTGAAACACCCGAAAAGATGTCCGCACCCGCCAAAATTAAAACTTAATTTTAAGGAGGCAAAACACAAGTATGGCAAAGAAGGAAAGAATAAGAATCAGGCTTAAAGCGTATGACCACACCCTGATAGACCAGGCAGCCGAAAAGATCGTGGAAACCGCAAGAAGAAACGGCGCCGCCGTTTCGGGCCCGATTCCCCTTCCCACCGACAAGCAGATAATAACCATTCTGCGGGCGGTGCACAAGTATAAGGACTCGAGGGAACAGTTTGAATATCGCACCCACAAGCGGTTGATTGATATAATCAAGCCCTCGGCAAAAGCCGTTGATGCCCTTATGTCCATAGAACTTCCCGCCGGTGTGGATATCGAAATCAAACTTTAATTATCGCTACAAAAAAAGGTCACGTTGGCTGATTACGCCAACCAATAACCAAGGAGGATTTATTAAAAAATGAAAAAAGGACTTATCGGAAGAAAAATCGGCATGACCCAGGTTTTCGACGAAAAAGGCAATGTCATTCCGGTTACCGTAATCAACGCAGGTCCCTGCGTGGTTGTTCAGAAGAAAACCAAAGACCGTGACGGCTATAATGCCGTGAAATTAGGCTTTTCCGACATTGCGGAAAGAAAGCTCAGCAAACCCCAAAAGGGCGAATTCTTAAAGGCGGGGGTTTCCTTCAAGAAATATCTTAAGGAATTCAAGCTTGAAAATTCAACCGAACTCAATGTGGGGGACACCCTTACGGCGGACGTGTTCAACGTAGGGGAAAAGGTTGATGTCACCGGCACAACCAAAGGCCGGGGATATTCCGGTGTTATAAAGAGATGGGGAACCCACCGTCTGAGAATGACCCACGGTACCGGCCCGGTTCACCGTCAGCCCGGCTCGATGGGCGCCAACTCCGACCCCAGCCGTATATTCAAGAACAAGAAGATGGCCGGTCAGTACGGAAACGAAAAAGTAACCGTGTTGAATCTTGAAGTGGTTAAGATCGATGCGGATAAAAACCTTATAGCCGTAAAGGGCGCAATACCCGGCTCTAAAAACGGCATAGTGTTCGTAAGAAACACCGTTAAGTAAAGGGAAGGGAGGAAACAGAAATGCCTAACGTAAAAGTTTATAATATGAAGGGCGAAGAAGTGGGCGTTGTCGAACTGTCCGAAGAAATATTCGGCGCAGAGGTAAACCGGAACGCGCTTCACGCCGTAGTGAAAGCCTATCTCGCCAACCAGAGGCAGGGCACCCAATCCACCCTTACCAGAGCGGAAGTTTCGGGGGGCGGCAGAAAGCCCTGGCGTCAGAAGGGAACAGGCCGGGCAAGGCAGGGTTCAACCCGTTCGCCCCAGTGGACCCACGGTGGCATAGCTTTAGGTCCCAAGCCCCGTTCCTACAGAACGTCGGTAAACAAGAAGATTAAACGGCTTGCGATGTTTTCGGCCCTTTCGTCCAAAGTAGCTTCGGGGGACCTGATTGTCATTGACAATATCGCCCTTGAAGAATACAAGACGAAAGCGGTAGCGGCCTTTCTCGAAGCCAACGGCGTAAACGGGAAAGCCCTTATCGTCCTTGACAAAGTCGACGAAAAAGTTATCAAATCCGCAGCCAACATTCCCGCTGTGGCGACCGCCCAGTATAATTCCCTTAACGTATATGAAATACTCAGATACGGCAAAATGGTTATAACAAAGGACGCAGTCGCCAAGCTTGAGGAGGTATATGCTCAATGAAAACCGCATACGACATTATTCAGAAGCCGGTAATTACCGAAGCGGCAATAGCCGATATGCGCGACAAAAAGTACACCTTCCGTGTAGCCATGGACGCCAACAAAATCGAAATCGCCAAGGCGGTTGAGGAAATCTTCGGCGTCAAGGTTGCAAAGGTGACAACCGTTAAAATGAAATCCAAACCCAAAAAGGTTAGATATGTCACGGGTCAGACCAGCGAGTGGAAAAAAGCCTTCGTTAAGCTCACTCCCGATTCCAAGAGTATCGAATTCTTTGACAGCTTAATGTAAGAAAGGAAGGAGAAGAAACATGGGTAACAAATTTTATAAACCGACAACTCCGTCAAGGAGAAACATGGTTACTCCTTCTTTTGAGGAAATCACCAAGAAAGCCCCCGAAAAAAGCCTTATAACCATCCTCAAGAAGAATTCCGGCCGCAACAATATGGGCAGGATCACCGTAAGGCACAGGGGCGGCGGAAACAAAAAGAAATACAGGATAGTAGATTTCAGACGCACCGAAGAGGGCGCACGCAAGATTATCGGTATCGAATACGATCCCAACCGTACCGCCTATATCGCCCTTACCGAAGACGAAAACGGCAGGAAGTCCTATCTTTTAGCTCCCGACGGCATTACCGCAGGGGATGTGGTATATACCGGAAAGGACGCCGACATTAAAGCCGGCAACATGCTTCCCATCGAAAATATCCCCGTCGGCACGGTTATCCACGGCATAGAGCTGTATCCCGGCAGGGGCGCACAGATTGCCCGTTCGGCAGGCGCTTCCGCCCAGCTTATGGCTAAGGAAAACGGAATGGCGCAAATCCGCCTTCCTTCCGGCGAGGTCAGATTCGTCCGTCTTGACTGCCGCGCCATTATCGGCCAGGTAGGCAACCTTGAACACGAAAACATTAAAATCGGCAAAGCCGGCAAGAAACGCCATATGGGAATAAGGCCGACAGTCCGCGGTTCGGTTATGAACCCGGTTGACCACCCCCACGGCGGCGGCGAAGGCAGAGCTCCCATAGGTCATCCCGGCCCCTTAACTCCCTGGGGAAAACCCGCCCTTGGATATAAGACCAGGAAGAAGAAAGCCCGCACCGACAAGTTCATTGTCAAGCGCAGGAACGCCAAATAGGCGGGTATGGAGGATTGAATTATGAGCAGAAGCATTAAAAAAGGCCCATTTGTTGATAAAAAGCTTTACACCAGAATAAGCCAGATGAACAAGACCGGTGAAAAAAGGGTTATTAAGACCTGGTCAAGGGCATCCACCATATTCCCCGAATTCGTGGGACACACCATTGCCATCCACGACGGGAAAAAGCATGTTCCCGTTTATATAGTTGAGGACATGGTCGGTCATAAGTTAGGGGAATTCGCCCCCACCAGAACCTTCCGTGGCCACGCCGGTTCCAAAACTTCGAACGCCGGCAAATAACGATTGAAAGGAGGCGTAATTACAGTGGAACAGAAAACAGCACAGGCGCATCTTACACAGCTGCGCATGACACCGAGAAAGGTAAAAATAGTGCTTGATTTAATCAGGAACAAAAATGTTGCGGAAGCTGCCGCAATACTCAAAACCACAAACAAAATAGCCTGCGAGCCAATAAGCAAGCTTTTGGCATCCGCCGCGGCAAACGCCGAATTCAATCATGAGATGGATACGGAAAAGCTGTATGTTGCGGAATGCTTTGTAAATCCCGGCAAGCTTAAATACATGAAGCGCATAAGACCCGCCCCCAAAGGCTCGGCGCACCGTGTTATTAAGCGCACCTCACACATTACAATAGTGTTAAAGGAAAGGGATTAAGGAGGTAACACATGGGACAGAAAGTTCACCCCCACGGTTTAAGGGTCGGTATAATCAAAGACTGGTCCAGCCGTTGGTATGTTAAAGACGAAGTATTCGGCGACACCCTTGTGGCGGACTACAAGCTCCGCAGATATTTAAAGGGAAAGCTTTATCAGGCAGGCATACCCGCTATCGAAATAGAAAGAAACGGCGACAGGCTGCACATAGTCATCCACACCGCCAAGCCCGGCATAATCATAGGCAGGGGCGGCGCCGAAATCGAAAAGCTTAAAGCGGACGTGGAGAAATTCACGGGAAAGCCCTGCACCATAAACGTATTGGAAGTCAAGCAGCCCGACGTTAATGCCCAGCTGGTGGCGGAAAACATAGCCGCCCAGCTCGAAAAGCGGATTTCCTTCCGCAGAGCGATGAAGCAGGCAATATCCAAAGCCATTAAGCTCAACGCCAAGGGTATTAAGGTTTCGGTAAGCGGACGCTTAGGCGGCGCCGAAATTGCAAGACGCGAACATTACCATGAAGGAACAATCCCCCTCCAGACTCTGCGTGCCGACATAGACTACGGCTTCGCCGAAGCCGCCACCACATACGGCAGAATCGGCGTTAAGGTCTGGATATACAAAGGCGAGATACTCCCAGAGGTTAAGCGTCCTTCAAATCAAGAAGGAGGTAAGTAAACTATGTTGATGCCCAAAAGAGTTAAATACAGGCGTGTCCAGAGAGGCCGTATGAAGGGCAAAGCCACAAGGGGAAACAAGATTTCCAACGGTGAATTCGGTCTTGTGGCAATGGAACCGGCCTGGATAACCAGCAACCAGATAGAGGCCGCCCGTGTCGCCATGACCCGTTATATAAAGAGAGGCGGTCAGGTCTGGATAAAAATATTCCCCGACAAGCCCGTCACCGAAAAGCCCGCCGAAACCCGAATGGGTTCCGGTAAAGGTTCGCCGGAATACTGGGTTGCCGTGGTCAAACCCGGAAGAGTTCTATTTGAAATGGGCGGGATTACAGAGGAACAGGCAAGAGAAGCCATGCGTCTTGCCATGCACAAGCTTCCCATCAGATGCAAGTTTGTCACCAAGGCAGACATTGCTTCGGACAATTAAGGAGGTAAGCAATCATGATGAATATAAACGATATAAGAGCCATGTCTGCTTCCGAACTTACAAAGAAGCTTAAGGAAGACAAAAAGGAGCTCCTCCACCTCCGTTTCCAGCACTCTATAAACCAGCTCGACAACCCCATGAAATTAGTCGAGATCAGAAAAGAAATCGCCCGTATTCTTACGGTTCTCCGCGAAAGAGAACTGAAAGAAAACGCCTGATCGAAAGGAGTAGCGCGAAATGGAACAGAACGAAAGAAGCTTAAGAAAAACCCGTGTCGGCAAGGTAGTATCCAATAAAATGGATAAAACCATTGTCGTGGCAATAGAAGACAGCGTCAAGCATCCCCTCTACAAAAAAATCGTCCGCCGTACCGTTAAGTTCAAGGCTCACGACGAAAACAACGAATGCAGTGTCGGGGACAAGGTGCTTATCATGGAAACCCGCCCCATTTCAAGGGAAAAACGCTGGCGTCTTGTTGAAATAATTGAAAAGGCAAAATAGCCGGGAGGACATGAAATGTTACAGCAACAGTCATATATGAAAGTCGCCGACAACACCGGCGCAAAAGAACTGATGTGCATTCGCGTTCTCGGAGGCACAGGCAGAAGATACGCCCGCATCGGCGACGTGGTGGTTTGCACGGTTAAAAAGGCAATCCCCGGCGGCGCCGTTAAAAAGGGTGAAATCGTAAAAGCGGTGGTGGTACGCACCGTACAGGGACATCGCAGAGCCGACGGTTCCTATGTCAAGTTCGACGAAAACGCCGCCGTCTTGTTAAAAGAAGACAACAGCCCCAGGGGAACCCGTATATTCGGGCCGGTTGCAAGGGAGCTCAGAGAAAAAGACTATATGAAAATTCTTTCCCTTGCCCCCGAAGTTGTTTAATGGAGGAAACCTGAATGAGTAAAATGCATATAAAAACCGGAGATACCGTCGTTCTTATAAGCGGTAAAGGCTCCAATTTAAAGGAACCTACCATCGGCAAGGTTATAGGTGTTTCTCCCAAAGAGGGCAAATGCATCGTTGAAGGCGTTCACGTCGTTTCAAAGCATGTAAAGCCCCGCAAGCAGGGAGACCCCGGCGGAATAATCAAGACCGAAGGGGCAGTCTATACCTCCAAGGTTATGCTTTACTGCCCGAAATGCCAGAAGGGCGTCAGAATCCGCAGAGTGATCACCAACAGCGGCGAAAAAATAAGGGCCTGCGTCCATTGCGGCGAGACACTGTGAGAAGGGAGTTATGACAATGGCAATTTTAAAAAATTACTATAAAAACGAAGTGGCTCCCGCCCTTATGAAAAAGTTCGGGTACGAAAACGTAATGCAGATTCCCAAACTTGAAAAAGTGGTTATCAACGTGGGCTGCGGCGAAGCCAAGGACAACTCCAAGGTGCTTGACAACGTGTTAAGCGAACTGGCGGTTATAACCGGCCAGAAGGGGGTTGTAACCACCGCCAAAAAGTCGGTGTCCAACTTTAAGCTCCGCGCCGGCTCCAAAATCGGCGCAAAGGTAACCCTCCGCGGGGACAGGATGTACGAATTTTTATTCAAGTTCTTTAATTTGTCCCTCCCCAGGGTAAGGGACTTCAAGGGAATTAACCCCAACAGCTTTGACGGACGGGGGAACTACTCCGTGGGGGTAAAGGAACAGCTAATCTTCCCCGAAATCGACTATGACAAAGTCGATCAGGTCAGGGGTATGGATATATGCGTAGTAACCACCGCAAAGACCGATGAAGAAGCAAGGGAACTGCTTAGACTCTTAGGCGCGCCCTTTGCAAAACAGTAAGGCAGGGAGGGAATTAAAATGGCAAAAAAATCAATGATATTAAGACAGCAGCAGCCTCCGAAATTCTCTACCAGAGCTTATAACCGGTGCAAAATTTGCGGAAGGCCCCACGCTTATTTAAGAAAATTCGGCATCTGCCGTATTTGTTTCCGGAATCTTGCCTACAAGGGCGAAATCCCCGGAGTCAAGAAAGCAAGCTGGTAAGGAGGAAAGAAAATGCAGGTTACTGACGTAATAGCAGACATGCTTACAAGAATAAGAAATGCTAACTCCGCCAAACATGAAACCGTTGATATACCCGCCTCCAACATGAAAAAGGCAATAGCCCGTATTCTTACAGATGAAGGCTATATCAAGGATTATGAGGTTAAGGAAACCCCCGACAATCAGGGAGTTATAACCGTTACCCTTAAATACGGCGAAAACAAAACCAGAATTATACAGGGAATCAAGAGAGTGTCCAAGCCGGGGCTTCGTATATTTGCCTCCTGCGAAGACCTTCCCAAAGTCAAGAACGGGCTTGGCATAGCCATCGTATCGACTTCCAAAGGCATAATGACCGACAAGCAGGCTCGAAAAGAAAATATCGGCGGCGAAGTCATCGCCTTTGTATGGTAAGGGGGATAATTATGTCAAGAATAGGTAGAGAAGTAATTATCGTTCCCGAAGGCGTAACCGTCACGGTGGGAGAAAACAATCTGGTTAAGGTTAAAGGCCCCAAAGGGGAACTTAACAGACAGCTTCATCCCCTTATGAGCATTGTCAGGGACGGTGACAAAATAAATGTTACACGCCCCAATGACGAAAAGAAGAACAAAGCCCTTCACGGCCTTACCAGAACCCTCCTCAACAATATGATTACCGGTGTTACCCAGGGTTATTCCAGGGAACTCAATATCAACGGGGTGGGCTACAAGGCGACGAAGCAGGGAAACCAGCTGGTGCTAAACCTGGGCTATTCCCACCAGATATTCTTCAAAGAACCCGAAAACATTACCTTTGACGTTCCCCAGGCGGACAAAATCATAGTCAGGGGAATAGACAAACAGCAGGTAGGTCAGCTGGCTGCTGAAATCAGAAGCAAGCGTCCTCCCGAACCTTACCTGGGCAAAGGCGTCAAGTATGCTGACGAAGTCATCAGACGCAAGACCGGTAAGGCCGGCAAGTAGTCGGAAGGAGTGAGAAAAAATGTTTAAAAGAGAAGACACCAACACAAAGCGCCTTAAAAGACATATAAGGGTCAGGGCGAAGATCTTTGGCACCCCTTCCCGTCCAAGGCTCAGTGTTTACCGTTCCAACGACAATATAAACGTACAGATTATAGATGACACCACAGGCAATACCCTTGTGGCAGCCTCCAGCTATGAGAAGGAAATCGGAACCGGCGGAAACAAAGAAGCGGCTAAGAAGGTCGGAATGCTTATAGCACAGCGGGCAATGGAAAAGGGAATAACCGAAGTCGTGTTTGACAGAGGCGGCTACCTTTACCACGGTCGTGTTGCGGAACTGGCAGCCGGTGCCCGTGAAGCCGGACTCAAGTTTTAGGAGGTACTGATATGGTTAACAAAAAATTCGATTTTTCCGAAATTGAGCTTAAAGAAACCCTTGTTACCACCAAAAGAGTGTCCAAAACCGTTAAGGGCGGACGTATCGCCCGCTTTGCCGCGTTAATCGTGGTAGGCGACGGCAACGGCCATGTGGGCTACGGACTCGGCAAGGCGGCGGAAGTTCCTGAGGCTATAAGAAAAGCCATCGAGGCGGCCAAAAAGAACATAATCACCGTTTCCTTAAAGGGCACCACCATCCCCCATGAGGTTATCGGCGAATACGGCGCCGGCAGCGTGCTGCTTAAGCCCGCCACCCCCGGTACCGGAATCATAGCCGGCTCCTCCATGCGCGCCGTGTTCGAATCCGCGGGAATTAAGGACATACGGGGTAAATGCCTCCGTTCCAACAACCCCACCAACGTGGTTAAAGCCACCTTCGACGCCCTTTCCCAGCTTAGAAATGCGGAAGAAATCGCCGCCATGCGGGGAATCAGCGTTGAGGCAGTGAAGGGTTAAGGGGGTATAATAATGGCACAGATTAAAATTACTCTTGCAAAAAGCCTTATAGGATGTTCAAAGAAACAGATCGAAACCGCAAAGTCCTTAAACCTCACCAAGGTGGGCGACCACAAGGTCGTGGCAAAGGACAAGGCGGTTGAAGGCAAAATAAACGTTATTTCCCATCTCATCACCGTTGATGAAGTCAACGAATAAGGAGGATATGTTATGAAACTTCATGAGCTTTCTCCGGCTCCCGGCTCCACCAAGCCTAACTACAGAAAGGGAAGAGGTCCCGGCAGCGGCAACGGCAAAACCGCAGGACGCGGCCACAAGGGGCAGAATTCCCGTTCGGGCGGCGGTGTAAGACCCGGTTTTGAAGGCGGTCAGCTCCCCATATACCGGAAACTTCCCAAGAGGGGCTTCAATAACCTCTTTGCAAAGGAATACGCCATAATCAATCTTGACAGGCTTAACGAATTTTTCGAAGACGGTGAAACCGTTGACCTGGAAGCCCTTATGAATACAGGCCTTGTCCGTAAGGAACTTTGCGGACTGAAGGTTTTAGGACAAGGTGAGCTTACCAAGAAGTTGACCGTTAAGGCGTCGGTCTTTTCAAAGTCCGCTAAGGAGAAGATTGAGGCTGCGGGTGGAACAGCAGAGGTGGTATGATGTTTGAGACGCTGAAGAATGCATGGAAAGTTCAGGACATTAGAAAAAAACTGCTCTATACCCTTTTCATTGTCATACTGTTCCGCCTCGGCTCCCAGATCCCCGTACCCTTCGTTAACAGTGAAGCCTTAAAAAACTATTTCGAGAACCAGGCAACCGGTTCAACCATCTTAGGTTACTTCAACCTCCTGTCGGGGGACGCTTTCTCAAGGGCAACGCTGTTTGCGCTGTCGATTTCCCCCTACATTACCTCATCAATAGTCATGAACCTGCTTACCGTGGCTATTCCCGCCCTTGAAAGGCTTCAGAAAAGCGGTCCCGAAGGTCAGAAGAAAATTCAGCACATCACCCGTTATCTGACCGTGGCTCTCGCTCTTATCCTTTCCTACGGTTATTTTCAGACCATTAAGGATGAATTTTTAAGTAACGATTCCTTTTTTGCCGCCATCGTTATAATCGCCTCCTTTACTGCGGGCGCGTCAATCATAATGTGGCTTGGCGAACGGATCGACGAAAAGGGAATAGGCAACGGCATTTCCATCATACTTTTCGCCAACATCCTTGCCAGAGGTCCAACCATCATAATTCTGGCATCGAGATATATTTCCGACAGTATCAATAAGCAGGAATATATATTCCTTCTCTGGGTGTTCTTAGCGTTGGTGTTCATGCTTGCGGTTATCTGGTTCGTGGTGTTCTTCACCAATGCGGAAAGACGGCTTCCCGTCCAGTACGCCAAGCGTCAGGTCGGCCGGCGGGTTTACGGCGGGAACAATACCTTCCTCCCCATCAAGCTTAACATGACCGGCGTTATGCCCATAATCTTCGCCCAGTCGATAGTCGCCATACCCTCGACACTGGCGCTTATATTCACTTCCTGGACGAACGGCGTAAACGACTGGTTTTCACCCAACTCAAAGTTTCCCATTTATATAATCTGCTATTTCATCCTTATTATAGGATTCGCTTATTTTTACACGTCAATTTCCTTTAATCCCATGGAAGTTGCGTCCAACCTTCAGAAAAACGGCGGCACCATATTAGGGCACCGTCCCGGTAAGCCCACCGCCGACTATATCAGAAGGACGTTAAACAGGGTTACCCTCATCGACGCCATATTCCAGTCCTTTATAGCCATATTCCCCATACTTATCGTTATGATAAGGGCGTGGACCGGCGCAGGATTTTCCTATGTGTTCTCCCAGCTGGCATTCGGCGGCACTTCGCTTCTCATTATTGTAGGCGTTGCCCTTGAAACCACCAGGGAACTGGAAGCCCAGATTACCATGCGCCACTATAAGGGCTTTCTTGAATAAAGGAGAATCGGCATGAACATTGTTTTGTTCGGCCCTCCGGGAGCAGGTAAAGGCACCCAGGCGGAGATAATTTCCGAAAAATTAAATATACCCACCATATCCACCGGCGCCGTGCTGCGGGAGGCAATGAAAAACCAAACCCCCACCGGCATAAAAGCGAAGGAATATGTGGAAGCGGGAAAGCTGGTTCCCGACGAAGTGGTTACCGCCATTATAAAGGAACGCATAAGTTTCCCCGACTGCAGCAAAGGGTTTATTCTTGACGGCTTTCCCCGTACCATCCCCCAGGCAGACGCTCTTGAGGAAATGGGAGTTGAAATCGATGTGGTGCTTTCCATCGAAATTTCCGACGGGGAAATCATAAAACGCCTTGCCGCTCGGCGTCTCTGCGAAGACTGCGGCACCCCCTATTCGGTTATCTTCAACCCCACAAAAGACAACATCCACTGCGACAAGTGCGGCGGAAAGCTGATATCAAGGAAGGACGACGATCCGGAAGTCATCAAAAGCCGGCTTGAAACCTACCACAGCCAGACCGAACCGGTCAAAGCCTATTACGACCGGAAAGGACTGTTACAGACCGTAACAAGCCAGATTGAAGTCTACGACACCACCCGCCTGGTATTCGAAGCGCTGGGGATAGCATGATTACCATAAAATCCCCCGCCGAGCTTGAAATAATGCGGGATGCGGGAAAGATAACCGCCCTTGCCAGGGAAGAAGGCAGCCTTATGGTTAAGGAAGGGGTAACCACCAGACAGATCGATAAAAAGATTCGAGAAGTGATTGCCCGCCATAACGCAACCCCTTCGTTTTTAGGATACAACGGATTCCCCGCCGCAGCCTGCGTTTCGGTGAACGAGGAGGTTATCCACGGGATACCCTCAAACCGTGTGCTTAACGCGGGGGACATCGTAAAAATCGATGTGGGGGCAATCTACAAGGGCTATCAGGGGGACTGCGCCGCCACCATACCGGTGGGAAACGTGGCTCCGGAAACCGAAAAGCTTATTCAGGTAACTAAGGAAAGCTTTTTCAAAGCCCTTGAAAAGGCGGTAACCAGCAACCGGATAGGCGACATCGGAAACGCCGTGGAGGAATACGCAACCCGGTTCGGCTTTTCGGTGGTAAGGGATTTCGTAGGCCACGGCATAGGCAGGCAAATGCATGAGGAACCCAGCATACCCAACTTCGGCCGTCCCGGACACGGGGTTTTATTAAGGGAAGGCATGACGCTTGCGATAGAGCCTATGATAAACCAGGGCACCTGGAAAGTCAGGGTTCTGAATGACGGCTGGACAGTGGTTACCCTTGACGGAAAGCTTTCGGCCCATTACGAAAACACCGTTGCAATTACTTCAAACGGTCCCGAAATTTTAACCGTACCCGCATAGGGGATTCAAACTTTACTGAAATGATGGATTTTTCAAACACGCTGGTTTTGTCCCTTGCAGGGAAAGATAAAGGAAGAATATTCGTCGTTCTGAAAACCGTTGACGAAAATCATATATTGTACGCCGACGGGAGAAGACGGCGGGTTGAAAAACCCAAGCTAAAAAAAATCAAGCATATCAGGATTTTAGGAAGCGCCGGAATAGCCGATGTTTCAAAGGCTACCAACGGCATGTTAAGAAAAGCAACGGCAGCTTATTTGGATACGATTCAAAAAAGCAATCAGTGTACCGAGCAACCGGCTGACAAGGAGGGATAATTCTGCCTAAGGACGATGTTATTGAATTTGAAGGTGTAGTTACGGAAGTGCTACCCAACACAATGTTTAAAGTTCAGTTAAGCAACGGACATATGGTGACGGCACATATTTCCGGCAAAATGCGTATGCATTACATCAGGATTCTTCCCGGCGACAGGGTTACCGTCGAAGTTTCCATTTACGACTTATCCCAGGGAAGGATAACATACAGAGCTAAATAGGTTTTACCATGAAGGAAAAACCGTAGTTCGTTTTTGGAGGTATGAAAAATGAAAGTAAGGCCTTCGGTAAAGAGAATTTGCGACAAATGCAAAATAATCAAGCGCAAAGGCATTATAAGGGTTATTTGCGAAAACCCCAAACACAAGCAAAGACAAGGATAAGAGAGGTGTAACAATGGCTCGTATTTCCGGCGTTGACATTCCAAACGCTAAACGTGTTGAAATCGGTCTTACCTATATTTACGGTATAGGCAGGAGCCGTGCCAACGAAATTTTAAAGAATACCGGTATAAATCCCGACACCCGTGTCAAAGATTTAACCGAAGACGACATCGCCAAACTCCGTGAAGCAATCGAAAACAGCTACGTGGTGGAAGGTGACCTCCGCAGGGAAGTTGCCCTTAACATAAAGCGGCTTGTTGAGATTGACTGCTATCGTGGCATCCGTCACAGAAAGGGTCTTCCCGTCAGGGGACAGCGGACAAAAACCAACGCCCGCACAAGAAAAGGCCCCGCCAAGACGATTGCCAACAAGAAGAAGTAAGGAAGGAGATAAACAATGGCGACACAGAAAAAAACTGTTACGAAGAAGCGTCGCGAACGGAAGAATATAGACCGGGGCGCCGCTCATATTCGTGCCAGTTTCAACAATACCATAGTGACTATATCCGATTTGCAGGGTAATGCGATATCCTGGGCATCCGCCGGCGAACTCGGTTTCAGGGGCTCCCGTAAGTCAACCCCCTATGCCGCCCAGATGGCTGCGGAAACCGCCGCAAAAGCCGCTATGGAACACGGTCTTAAGACCGTTGAGGTTTATGTCAAAGGCCCCGGCCAGGGAAGAGAAGCCGCAATCCGTGCCCTTCAGGTAGCCGGACTCGACATCACCTCGATAAAAGACGTAACGCCCATTCCCCACAACGGCTGCAGACCGCCCAAGAGAAGACGCGTTTAATATTTTCATTAGAATTTGGAGGTTAAATAATGGCAAGATACACAGGACCCGCTTGCAGGCTTTGCCGCAAGGAAGGCGTCAAGCTTATGCTTAAAGGCGACAGATGCTATTCCGACAAATGCTCCTTCGACAGGCGCGGAAAAGCTCCCGGCCAGCACGGCGCAAGCGCGGGGAGAAAAAGAGTTAAAGAATACAACCTTCAGCTTAGGGAAAAGCAGAAGGCAAAAAGATATTATGGTATTTTAGAGAAGCAGTTTAAGAACTACTTTATCAAAGCCGCCAAGAGACCCGGTCAGACGGGCGAAGCCCTGCTTACCGCCATCGAACGCAGGCTTGATAACGTGGTTTACCGTATGGGCATGGCCGACAGCCGTAAAGAGGCACGTCAGCTGGTTCGTCACGGTCATTTTACGGTGAACGGCAAAAAGGTGGATATCCCCTCCTACATCGTTAACCTTAACGATGTTGTTTCCCTCAAGGAAGCCAGCCGCAATTCACCGAAGATTAAAGTGCTTGTCGAAAATATCAAGCACCGTACGACTCCCGCCTGGCTCAGCATGGATAAGGAAAACATTGTTGCTACAGTAGCCGCATTACCCAAGAGAGATGATGTGGACTTTCCGTTTGAGGAGCATCTCATAGTGGAGTTATATTCCAAATAACTTTAAACCATAAAGGAGGTTTTTATAATGATCGAAATCGAAAGACCGAGCATTACTACCGCAGAAATAAGCGAGGATGGAAAACACGGCACTTTTGTTATCGAACCCCTTGAACGTGGTTATGGCATTACCCTTGGAAACTCCCTGAGAAGAGTATTATTAAGCTCCCTCCCCGGCGTAGCCGTTATAAGCATTAAGATTAACGGCGTACTCCACGAGTTGTCCACAGTCAAAGGTGTTAAGGAAGACGTTACGGAAATAGTCCTCAACATTAAGCGGATAGTCGCAAAACTTCATTGCGACAATCCCAAAACCGTGTTTATCCAGGAAGTCGGTCCGAAAGATATAACCGCAGGAGATATAAAGACGGACAGCGATATTGAGATACTTAATCCCGACCATCATATCGCTACCCTTGAAGACAGCGCCTCCTTTTATATGGAGATTACCTTCGGCAGAGGCAGAGGCTATGTCACCGCCGAAAAGAACAAGCAGAACTCCGTGCCGGTATTAGGCACCATCTATACGGATTCGATATTCTCTCCGGTAAAGAACTGTAATTTTTCGGTTCAGAACACCCGTGTAGGGAACATAACCGACTACGACAAGCTCACTCTTGAACTCACCACCAACGGGGTAACCAACGCCAGAGAAGCGGTTTCCCTTGCGGCAAAAATATTAAGCGACCACCTTCAGCTGTTTGTGGAGCTTTCAGACGAGGCAAAGAATACCGAGGTCATGGTGGAAAGCAAGGAAGCGGTAAGGGAAAAGGTGCTGGATATGACCATAGAGGAGCTGGATATGTCGGTGCGCTCCTTCAACTGCCTTAAGCGGGCAGGCATAGATACGGTGGAAGACCTTATAAACCGTACCGAAGAGGATATGATGAAGGTAAGGAATTTAGGCAAGAAGTCTCTGGAAGAAGTTATAAAGAAACTAAACTCCCTCGGACTTTCCCTGAAGAAATCAGACGACTAACAATAGGTATTATTCTATTTCGATAAAGAAGGAGGCAATCTGAATGCCCGGAACAAGAAAATTAGGCAGAGTTACTTCCCACAGAATGTCCATGCTAAAGGGGATGATAACATATCTGCTTGAAAACGGTAAAATCGAAACCACCGTTACCCGCGCAAAGGAGGTAAGTTCCCTTGCCGACAAGATTATCACCTTGGGTAAGGACAACACTCTTGCATCCAAAAGACGCGCAATCGCCTTTCTTAAGAGAGAGGACGTAGTATATAAATTATTCGATAAAATAGCTCCCTTTTATGCAGAACGCAACGGCGGCTACACCGCGGTTTACAAGCTGGGTCCCCGCAGGGGGGACGGCGCGGAAATGGCGCTGGTAACCCTGGTTGACGCAGACGAGCTTTTCAAGAAGGATAAAAAAGAAAAGAAAGCCAAGAAGGAAACCTCGAAGAAGGAAACGGAAAAATCCGGTGAATAGTAA
>DBQR01000051.1 GCA_002305335.1 Clostridiales bacterium UBA1389 | reverse complement strand
CGAACAGTGAAGCCGAAAGCGGTACTTTCGGTACTTTCAGCAAGTATTTATACACTCTTAACCTTGACGAAGCGGTTTCCGGCAGATATTTAAAGGTTGAATACACCGGTTCCAGCCATGTATGGACTTCCGAAATCGAAGCCTATACTTATACGCCCGAAGACCCCTCCGAGTCAGAAGAAACCTCCGAAGCCGAACCGACTTCCGAAGTCGAACCGACTTCAGAGGCAGCCGAATCCTCCAATTCCTCCTCCGCGGAAACCGGAGATACCGGCATGGTTGCTTTGGCAATCGTCTCCCTTATCGCTTTGGCCGGCGTCATAGTTATTAAGAGAAAATAAATTTTTCGTAATCAAAAAGGCCTCCGCGTAAAAACGGAGGCCTTTTGTACAATTTTAGCTAAGGCGGTATAATATGAACAACGCAAAGCCAAACGGCAGTAATATCCTGCTGAATCCCGAACTCTGCGGTGACAATATGACCATCGCCGCTATTAAAAAAGCGGGACAGAATTCCTTTTTTTTAGGGGCAGTAATTTTTTACGGGCTGAATACGTTTTTCAGCTTTTTAATTCAATCGGGAATTTCACCCGGCACCGGTCAAACGACGGATACCCGGTTTCAACCCGAATCAATAATATTCATTGTATTTTCCGCACTGATCTTTGCAGGCCTTTTAACGTTTTACTTCTCCTGCCGCACCCAAAAATATAGCGGGGTTAAACCCACGGGGCTAAAAATAGTTTTTTATACTCATATGGTAGAAGCGGTATTGATAGCGTTAGTGGGACTGGCACTTATTTTCGTCCTGAAAATCGACACCGTTCAGAGTATTATTAATGCGCTGGAACAGAATTCCTATGAAATTCCTGCGGAAGTAAAGGAAAGATTGTCCGACCCGGGCTTTTTGACAATACTTAAAGTTGTTATATTCATTATGGTTCTCATTATCGAGCTGGTCTTCACAGCTATCCTGTTAGGGATAAGAAAGGTTACAAAATCCATAAAATACGGTATCTCTATGGGAAAAATCCCGATTATCATTGCGATAATGCTTATTTTTGTAGTTGTAACCGAGCTTTTTTCCATATTTAAAACGGAACTTAGCGCCATCACATTGATAAACAGCATAACGGGAATTATCGCCAACGGCTTGTTTACGGTCAGCTTATTCATGTACAACAGCGAAATGAGTCAGGTATGGTACTTTTAATCAAAACGAAAAAATAACGCCCTGA
Organism: Clostridiales bacterium UBA1389; assembly: GCA_002305335.1. GTDB lineage: Bacteria > Bacillota > Clostridia > Oscillospirales > CAG-382 > UBA1206. The sequence continues at coordinate 4,727 of DBQR01000051.1, read as the reverse complement.
GGCTTACTCAAGGCGTTATTTTTTGGCTGCTTACAGATTCTTAAGCTCAGCAAGACAGTTCTTGCATACGGGCTTTTCGCGGTAGGTTTCCAGATCGTCGGGGCTTCCGCAAAATTCGCATACAGGAATGAACTTTTTGATAATGATCGAATCGTTCTCGGTGAAGAATTCGAGCTTATCATTCTCGTTGATGGACAGCTGCTTGCGTATTTCCATAGGAACTACAAGCCGTCCAAGCATGTCGAGCTTCCTGACATAGCCAGATGATTTCATAGACAGTCCTCCGTAAAAGTATTTCTACTTGCAAAATTATAGCATTAAAGGCATTATGTGTCAATAGAAAAATCAAAAATTAAAGTTCTTTAATCAAATTTCCTATATTTTCGACAACGATATCCGGCCTATTCTGGTCGGTTATGTCTATTTCTTTCGTTTCGCCGGATAAAACCATAATAGATGTAATATTATTGTTTTTTCCCAATGCGATATCAGTGTAAAGCCGGTCGCCCACAACCGCCGACGACTTGAAATCCACTCCCGCGGCATTGACGAGAAATTCCGCCGTTTCAAGATAAGGCTTGCCGAAATACCTGGGAATTTTACCGGTTGCCGCCGTTACCAGGGCGCAGATAGCGCCGCTGTCGGGGATAAATCCCTCCTTTACCGGGCACACGAAGTCGGGATGGGTGGAATAAAAAATTGCCCCGTTGTCAATCAGCCGGCAGGCTTTTTTAAGCTTCTCATATGTCAGGGTGGTGTCGAAGGAAACGACTACAATATCCGCTTCCGTACCGTCGCTCAGGTTTATTCCGCCGTCGGTAAAGGATTTTTCCAGTGCCGGGGTGCCCACAAGATAAACCTTCTGATTTTTATGGTTTCTGTTCAAAAAGTCGATGGTAACGTCGGCGGATGATATAACCTCCCCCTCGGACACGTCAAAGCCCAGGCGGTTAAGCTTTTCATAATACATTTCAATGCTTTTGGAAGCGTTGTTTGTAAAATAAATAATTCTTTTGCCCTTTGCTTTGGCATAGGCAATAAATTCCCTTGCACCGTCTATCGGCGTTTCGTCAAGGTAAATGGTGCCGTCCATATCAAGTATAAACAGCTTTTTTTCAGAAAGTAGTCCTTCCATTTCAACCTCATGTCTCTGTTGTTATAGTTATTATATACAAAATTTTAGAGAAATGCAACGAAAAGAATAAAAAGGTCAAATATATATTGAAAACATATAAAAAGCGTGTTATAATTTACTCATCATTTGATATTTTGCATATGATTGAAGGGGGACAGGTTATGTTTAAAAAGGGTGGCAGGTTTTACATTGCGGTTGACCTTGAAGGGATTGCCTGCGTTATCGGGGAATACGGCAAAGGCCTTGCCCTTGATACACCGGGCTATATTTACGCCAAAAAGCAGGCGACAAGGGAGGCAAACGCCGCCGCCAAAGCCCTGTTCGACGGGGGGGCTTCGGAAATCTGGGTCTGGGACAACCACTGCAAGGGCTACAACCTTGACTACGATTCCCTTGACAACCGGGTTAAAATCGTTATGGGAGCCGGCAACCGCCAGCGCTTCCCCCTAATCGACACCGGCTTTGACGGGGTTTTGTTTATAGGTTATCATGCCTATGACACCAAGGACGCCGTCCTTGCCCATGTGTACTCTTCCGCCACCTACCAGTACCAGAAGATAAACGGAAGGGAAGTGGGGGAACTTCAGATTGACGCTGCCATTGCCGGAAACAACGGTGTCCCCGTAATTTTCGTTTCCTCCGACAATATCTGCGTATCCCAGGCAAAAGAAACCTTCGGGGAAAATCTGCCTTCGGTTATAACCAAAACCTCGCTGGCGTGGAACTGCTGCGTTTCAAAGCACCCCGCTCCGGTCTGCGACGAGATTTACAACGAAGTTAAAAAAGCGCTAAGTATAATAGATACCTTTAAACCCTTCACCCTGCCCTCTCCCTTCGAATATGAGGTAAGGTTCAAGCGGATAGAATACGCCGAATCCACTAAGCTGGTATCCTTCGACGGCAGACCCTTTGAAAGGGCGGACGCCTATACCCTGAAAGGCCGCCTTAACAGACCGGAGGATATTTTTTAAATTTTCGTTATCGGGAAGTGATTGACATAAATACTCAAACGGTAAGGCAGAAGAAAAGAAAGCTGAAAAAAGACCGGCAAAGACTAATACGGGTTGTGGAATATTTCGATTTTTCCGGGTTAATCGAAAACTCCCCGATACAGGTGCTGGAAGGATATGTGGTGGCCGACACCGAATCAAACGAATTTTTCGTAACCTTTACCTTCCGGAATATGTCCGAGCGCAGCATTCGAAGTTTTGATATAAGGCTGTTTTTGTATCGGGATTCCTCCGTACCCTATATTAAAATCCCCTTCACCTACTCCTATGAGGACTACACCCTGGGATTGCGTACCAAGCCCGGTGAACGGAAGAAAAAGCTTTTCGAAAAGCTGTTTAACAGAAAGAACGAATCGGAAAATATCGAAATCCTCGAATCCTTCGGCAAGATGGCATATATTAAAATCCCCGAAGCCTATTTTAAAAAGATCGAGCTGGAAATAACCTCGGTGACCTATTCCGACGCCGGTACCGAAAATCTGCATATAACCGTTACCAATAAGTACAAGCGGATCAACGAACTGGATTACGAAAAGCAGTATGCTTTAGCAAGGCTGAATATATACAACCGGGCGGAGGAATACCACCCCACAAAGGTGCTCCCCCAGAAGGGACAAAACGCCTGGCTGTGCTGCTGCGGGGCAAAAAATCTTGCCGCCGACGAAAAATGCCGGGTCTGCGAAAGGGACAGGGACTGGCAGCTTGAAACCATAACCCCGGAAAATCTCGACAGCAAGGTTGTGGAACTCAAACGGGAAAGCGACGTGAATTTACGGGATAAAGCCAAATTCAAGAATTGCGAAGTATGGGAAACCAAGGAGGACATACAGAAAAAGATAGAGGAATACGAAAAGGTTGTCAGGAATCTTGCCGAACAGGAACGGAAGAACGAATGGAAGCAAAAGCTTATAATCCCAAAAATAATTCTTGTTTTTGCGGTAATTTACCTGTTGATATTTTTACTTAGCAACATAAAAAAATAAACGAAAGGTGATGCCTATGAAAAAAGTTTTAATATTCATTTTCGTGCTGGCTATATTCTTAACGGCTTTGGCCTCCTGCACAGAAGGTGGGGAGGATAACTCAAACCAGACCTCCTCAACCGCCGTAAACTCCGGTGATGAAACGGCGGAGGAAAGCAACACAGAATCCTCAAGTGAGGAATCCACTCCTCCGGACATTGTATATGAGGATTTCGGCGGCAGGGAATTTATAGTTCTTTCCATCGGCACTTCCGACACCATTTCCGAAATACTTCCTTCGGAACTGACGGATGACAGCCGGTCCTGGCTTACCGAAGCGGTAAACGAAGCCATTGAACAGCGAAACCGCCTTACCGAGGAACACCTCAAAGTGGTGATTAAGGAAAAGATGGTGGAATCGGGACGGGTGGGAGACAAGATGCTCACATACATAAGGCAGGAAATTGCCGGCAGCAGCCACACCTTTGACGTCTGCACCCCCTCCATATACGACTGCGGCACCCTTGCGGCTGAAGACATCTTTATAAACCTTAAGGAAATTCCCTCATTGAACACCGAGAACGAATGGTGGGACCAGTCCTTCAATCAGTCCATGACGGTTAACAACTGTCTGTACTTCACCTTAGGGGACATAGGCATAATAAACAAAAACGCCACGCCGGTGGTCTATTTCAACAAAAAGCTTGCCGCCGACTTGGGCATCAAGGCCTCTGACCTTTATGAGCTGGTGAAGGATTACAAGTGGACCTTTGACAAGGCTTATGAGTACGCCAAGATGCTAAGCATCGATATGGACGATAACGGAATTATCAATTATAATGACAAAGTGGGCTGGGCGGGACAAGCCGACGATACATGGAACTTCTTTTTCGGCTCCGGCGAAAGGATTGTTTCCCCCAGTTCGGAAGGCACTCTCAGGCTTACCTTCTACAACCCCCGTTCGACCAACGTAGCCGAAAAGATGTATGATATGTTCCGGGACAGAACCCATTATATTTCGGCGAACGACTTTTTCGGGGATGCAAACGAACCCACCTACGAATGCACGGGCAAGGCCTTTATCGAAGGCAGGGTACTGTTTTTCTCCGACAATATGGCCTTTATGCACTACTTTTCCGCAATGGATGACGACTTCGGCGTTCTCCCCACCCCCAAATACGACGAGGATCAGGATTCCTACTATTCCCTTATAAATCCCTGGACGGGCAACGCCTTTGCCGTTCCCATAACTCTTGACGAGGACAATGCCTATTTTGCGGGAGCTGTCCTTGATGTGATGGGTTATTATTCCGTCAGCACGGTAGCCTTTGAATATGAACAGCGTACCCTCACCTATCAGAAGGCAAGGGACGAGGAATCCATTGATATGCTTCAGCTTATATTGAACACCAGAGGCTGCGACTTCGGCATTATTTATAATATAGGTTCCTCCAGCGGTTCCGGCATTCCCTGGATGCTCCAGCAGATTATGAGGGACCCTGCGGGCACCTTCGCTTCAAGGTACGATGCCATCGAAGAAGCCGCCCAGATGGACCTGGAAGACGTTATCGCCGCATATTACGGAGATTAAACAATAATAAATATCAAAAAAGTGCGTTC
>DBQR01000021.1:17828-20166 GCA_002305335.1 Clostridiales bacterium UBA1389 | reverse complement strand
TTACCGCTTGGCTATGGTGCCATACTTACCACATTTGCGGTTATATTGAAAAACTGCGGTTTTCGGTTGAATGAATCTGAAAGGTGACACACCTTCCGGTTCGACCGCTTGTGTATTTTATCATATGAAGTCATAATTGTCAAGCGGAAAATGCCTAATTTATATACTTAAAATTTTTACGCACCCCCTGCCCTGCCTTTGAAAAGCCTTAATTTCGACGGCTTTTTACCCAGATGCAAAATATCGTACCTTATTACCGCAATAATAATGGAGGTCATGGTGAATATCTCCCCCAATATTCCCGAATAGCTTTTTGAGTAAATGCCGTAAACCAGCCACAGCGGGGAGCCGGGGAAGTTGAAGATACGGAAATACTTTTCCTTTTTAATATTAAGGCAGAGGGTGGAATCCACCATGGCAAGCATGGGGAAAAGGGAGTAGATATTTTTCCAGGTGTCTATTCCAATATATAATATGATACACAGGAATGTTCCCGTGAACAGATAGGGTCTGAACCATTTTTTGTCCTCGAAGTAAAACAGCACCGTCCTTACCATTGCCACAAGATTCATTACCATGCCCGAAAAATTGCCGGTGTCCAGCCCTAAGAAGAAATAATGCACCGCAAAAATAAAGGCAGAAATTATCTGAAAAAGCAGTATTTTCTTTTTAACCGGCATCTGGAAGGATATAAACAGAATAAGCGTACCCAAAAAGCCGATGCTCTGAGCGATAAATCTAAGCATATAATTTTTCTTTCTGTTTTGTAAGCATAACGCGGATATAATAATCTATGCTGACGGTTTTGTCAATAGACAGCGGGTCATATTTGCAAAAAATGTGGATTTGCCTATTCACATTTCCCGAACCGGGTGGTATAATAGGCATATCAACTGAAAAAGGTGAATTATGTCCAAATTTGAAAAGAATCTTACCGAAGGAAGCGTGGCGAAAAACCTCATCCTGTTTTCGCTTCCTTTTGTTTTGTCCAACTTAATACAGTCATTGTACGGCGTAGCCGATATGATAATCATAGGCAACTTCACCCCGGTTGCCACCCTCAACGGGGTTACCAACGCCAATCAGCTTATAATGCTGTTCACCAATGGGGTCATAGGCCTTTCCTTAGGCGGGACGGTGCTGGTGGGGCAGTATTTAGGAAGCGGGAACAAAAAGGAATTAAAGTCCACCATTGGGACCATGTTTTCCATACTCCTTATAATTGCGGTTATTCTCACCGCCCTTTCCCCCTTCATTGCAAGGCCTTTGCTTGAGCTTATGCGGGTTGACGCCGGTTCCATAAAAGACGGAATGACCTACTTTATAACCTGCATGTCGGGGATTCTCTTCGTATTCATCTACAACGCCCTTGCGGGGGTGCTGAGGGGGCTGGGGGATTCAAAGCACCCAATGGTTTTTGTGACAATAGCCGCGGTCATTAACATAGGGCTGGATTTGCTGTTCGTGGCGGTTTTTCACTGGGGGGCCTTCGGCGCCGCCTTCGCCACCGTTATTTCCCAGACCGTTTCGGTGATTATGTCGGCGGTTTATCTTGTACGGCACAACTTTGTGTTCGACTTCAAGCTGTCTTCCTTTAAAATCCATTTTGAAAAATTCAGACTTATGTTAAAAATCGGCCTTCCCACCCTGCTTAACAACGTAAGCATTTCGGTTTCCTTTGTATTCCTTACCTCGATAGCCAACATCATCCACCCTGCGGGAGGAGGCATTGTGGGAATCGTGGGGAGGTATAACGGCTTTGCCATCCTGCCGGCGGTGGGAATGTCCTCCTCGATTTCGGCAATGGTCGCCCAGAACTTCGGCGCCGGTGACCTCGGCCGGGTCAAGAAAACCCACTGGATCGGGACCGCCATCGCCTGTTCCGTAACGTTTTTGGTGTTCGGGTTTACGATGCTGTTTCCCGCTCAGATTCTGCGTATATTCGGCGGGGATGAGGAGTTTATTTCTTTAGGCAAACAATATATGAGTATGTTTGCCTTTGACTATTTGTTCGTTCCCTTCCAGTTCTGTTTCGGCGGGCTGTTTATCGGTACGGGGCATACGGTTTTTTCCCTTGTTTCGGGGATGGCGTCGTCTTTGCTGTTTCGAATCCCTGCCTGTTATCTGTTCGGAATCACCTTAGGCTGGGGGCTTAAAGGGCTGGGGCTTGGAGGCCCCATCGCCGCCCTTGCCGGCTCCCTTATTTCCCTTGTGTTTTTTCTAACGGGAAAATGGAAAAAGAAAACGGTCAAGCTGAATCATGTTGAAGGGGAGCAAGCGGTATAAAACCGCCTTAAGGCGGTTTTCATCCACGGTGGATTTCATTTTGTATCTCTAC
>DBQR01000021.1:0-17718 GCA_002305335.1 Clostridiales bacterium UBA1389 | reverse complement strand
CTTCCCCTCAAGGGGAAGGCTTTGATCTATTACCCGCTTTTCTGCTTCTGAATTGAGTGACAAATAGCCCTTAAGTTGCGGGCATGATATCCGCTCATACAGACTTGTAATAAACCTTGCCGATAAAAAATGCCGCATATGCGGCATTTTTGCGTTATGTTGTAAAAATCATGAATTACATAAATTGGTAACTCTTTTAATACAATGCTAACCTATTCGATAACAACCTTAACGAATTTATTTTTACCCTTTGAAAGGATATATTCTCCCTTATTGTCAAGGGTGGCTTTGAAATCGGTTACGGGGCTGCCGTCCACCTTTACGCCGCCCCCCTTCATTATCCGTCCCCCTTCCGACTTGGAGGGGGCAAAGCCTGCCCTAACAAGCAGGTCGGTTATCTGGACTCCGGCGGAGGTGGTTATAACCTCCAGCTCCTGGGGGACTCCGCCGCCGGCGATGGATTTATACCGTTCCTCGGCGTCATTTACCGCGCCTTCGCCGTGGTACATACCGACTATGGTTTTAGCGTAAAGGAAGTGGGCTTTATGCATATCCTGTTCCATTACCGGCAGATATTCGTCTTCCTTAAGGTTTGCGGTAAGCTCGAAATAGGTTTTCAGCAGATGGTCGGGCACCTTCATGCACTTTTCGTACATTATTTCGGGGGCTTCGTCTATGCCGATGTAGTTATCTAAGGATTTCGACATTTTTTCCACCCCGTCAAGGCCGGGCAGAAGGGGGAAGGTTATAACCTCCTGGGGAGTCTGGCCGTAATCCCTCTGAAGTTCCCTGCCTACCAGCAGATTGAAGGTCTGGTCGTTACCCCCCACCTCAATATCCGCCTGTATCGCCACCGAATCATAGCCCTGCATAAGGGGGTAAAACATTTCGTGCATTCCAATGGCCTTGTTTTCGGCGTAGCGTTTGGCAAAGTCGTCCCGTTCGAGAATCCGGGCGACGGTGTACTTCCCTGCCAAGGACAGTACGTCCGCAAAGGTCATCTTGCCTAACCATTCGGAATTAAAGCGGATGGTGGTTTTGTCCTTGTCAAGGATTTTGGTAACCTGTTCAAGATAGGATTTGGCGTTTTCCCTTGTCTGTTCGAAGGTTAAGGGCTGTCTTGTCTTCGACCGCCCCGAAGGGTCGCCGATCATACCCGTGAAATCGCCGATAATAAACACGATTTCATGGCCTAAATCCTGCAGCAGCTTAAGCTTGCGGAGGGCAACCGAATGGCCCAAATGAAGATCGGGACGGGAGGGGTCCGCCCCCAACTTAATGACAAGCCGCTTTCCGGAATTAAGCTTTTCCCATAATCCTTCCTTTGAGTAGATTGAAACGCAGTCCCTGATTATTATATCGTAAACTTCCTTAATTGTCATATGTCGAATTTACCGCTTGGCGGCAATACAAGCCTTCCTTTCATTAATTTGAGTTGTCTTCCGGTGTGTCAAGGGAGGGGACGTTGATAACGTTCATCGCCATAAAGGTGGACTTGAACTTGTTGAGTTCCTCCTCGTTTATCTGGATTTCTTTATAGGCTTCCTCCAAAAACTTGGTGAAGTCCTTGTAATTGAATTCCTCGGTTACTTCGTTTTTATATTCGTCGTAATCCTCGTTGGTGGTCTGCCTTATATGCTTGACGCTGACCTGGTAGTTTTCGATCCCGGTATTTATGTCCCCGAGTTCTTCAAGACTGTATATTTCCTTTAACTTTTCCCCGTATTCGTTATAGTCGATATAGCCCGCAACCGAGTATTTGGCATACTTTGAGTGCTTTTCGGCATCCTCGAAGGCGATTTCCCCGTTTTTGACCTTTTGTTCGAAGTCGTCGGCAATCTGACGGAGGAAATCCATGGTCATGGTATACTGAACCGAAGAATCGTTGAAATCCTCGTCTTCCTTTTCAACCCGCTTTAAAACGTAATAGCCGTATTCGTCCTCATGGCCGTCATACTCGCCCACACTAAGCTTATTTACCTTTTCTTCCAGGTCGTCGCTCAATTCGTTTTTGCCGTAGGCGGTGGAGTTTACCTTAACGGTATAGTCGGAATCCTTGTAGGCTTTTTCGACGAACCTGTCGCTTTCCGAATCGAAGTTTAGTTCCCCGGACTTAAGCTTGTCCGTTATTTCATCGCCGAGGGCGCGGATTTCGGCGACCGTTTCCTCGTCATAATCGTTTCCGGTTTCGTCGTGGTAGGAAATGAAGATATAATCGATTTTGTTATAGTTATCGTCAAAGTAATTTTTTGAAATTACCGTAATGATTTCATTTTTAACGGAGGAAAGGTCGTTTTCCGAAACGGTTTCCCCTTTCAGCACGAATATATTGTCGGTACCGGTTACCACAAGGAATTCTCCCTGATTAAGATTCGGCACCGCTTCCTCAATGCTGTCGTCCACCTTGCTGTCGCCGGGGGCGAAGCAGTAGGTTCCGGACTTGGTATCGGAATAGCTTTCGGCGATTTTACCCCATTCGATTTCACTGTCCGTCAGCTTCTGAAGGATTTCGTCGGCGGTTTCCCTTGAGCCGGAAGTAATGTCGTTTCCGTCCTTGTCCTTACGGCTTAAGGACACATAGGACACCTTTTTATAGTTTTCGTTGAAAATGTCCTTTATGTCTTGGGTAATAAACTCCTCAAGACGTAAATAGGTTTCCTCCCCCACGGTGCTGTAAACCGAATAATCCACCTTGTCGAATATGCAGTAATCTTCAAGGAAGGTGGTTTTAACCGTGTTTTCGTCAATCTTCCTGGAACCGTTTTGACCGTAAAGGTTATCATACAGCAGGTAGTTCCAATAGGGGTATTCGGTGTCCCAGAACAGGGAATCCTCTCCCCCCGCTTCCGCCGTAAGCATTGCCCAGATGTTGTAGTTCTTTATATATTTTTCCGTCGTTTTAAGCGAAATGCCGTGCTTGTCGTAAAGATAGATGTCAAGAAAATCCCGGTTTCCCGCCTGTTTCACAAGGCTTTCGACCTGGGCTGACAAATCTTCGAGCAGGTCCTTATCTGTCAGGGAAAGGTTATACTCCTCGCCCAGTGAGGCTATTACGAATACTTTTTTCACATAGGGCAGGATTGCTTCAAAATACATTTCCCCCAAAGTGGATTGTTTACCGTCCGCGCCGGTTACTTTGGTGGAAAAGGAGGTGGAAAACTCACTGTACAGCTGCTCATGTAATGAGGGATAGTTCCGGACGTAATACATGAAGGTATCGAAGCTTCCTAAGCTCTGATACTGGGGGTTGGTTGAAAAAACATAGGGAAGGTATACGTTGCTGTAAGCTAAATAAAACACTTCCTTTGTGGAAAGCATATAGGAAAGCACGTCGGAATCAAGGGTTTTTCCCCTGAAGGTCATAACTTCCTTCGGCTTGCTCTGAGTCGCGCAGGCGGCTAAGGAAAGTGCCATGACCAGGACAACAATTAAGCAGACTGCCTTTTTGAAATTGATTTTCATTAAATACCTCCGGTTTTTTGGGGAGTTCCCGACACTATTATTCTATAACCAGCGGCGGGTAGGTGGCAAAGTCGTATTCCGAAAGGACAGCGGAATCCACCGTTATTTCGTTGTAAAAGCTTTCGATATATTTATAATAAGCGTCTTTGGCAAGGACCGTATATACTGTGTCATATTTCGACAGATAATCTTCATTGGTGGTTTCAACAAGCCTGATTATATACAGCCCGTCACCTGTATCCGCCTGTGCGATATCCCCGTAGTTTTCCAGTTTATCCGCCTGTTCTTCGATTTCCCTTTCAAGGGTACCGGAGGTATAGCATATGCCTTCGTCGTATCTTGCGTAGTCGTCGTGTTCCGAATAGTCTTCAAACGTAACTTCCCCGCTTTGAAGCTTTGCGAAAAAGTCGTCGGCTTTACTTCTTATGTCGGACTTCTTCTGTTCGTCGTAAAATACCCGTTCCCCGGTTTCGGAACTTATGGTAAAGTAGGGGTAATACACAAAATCAATCTTGCGGTATTCTTTGCCGAATTTATCCGAAACCAGCAAATCCGCAACCCGCTGGGTTCCCCTGTCGCCGTAAAGGTAGTCATAGAGCAGGTCCACCTTCGCCATATTGTAAAGGTATTCCCGGGCGGTGTTGACGTTTGCGTCGAACTTTTCCAGGATTTCGTTAAGTAAAACCACTCCGCCGGCAGTGTCTATGTCGGCGGCCACCGCCTGTTCAATGTCGTTTATGACATCCTTATCGGTCACCACAAGATTGTACTTTTCACAGAAATGGTTTACCACCACAAACATTTTGGCGGTGTTCACCACCGTATTGTAGGCGTTTAGGGCATAGGTAAGCCCCTTTCCCTCCCCTTCGGGCATGGTGAGGGCCAAGAAGTCATCAAATTTGTCGGTGCCGTAGGGGTAGGAACCGTTTTCATAATAATAATCGGAAGTATAGGATTCAAATACATACTTCACATAGGCCTTCTGGGATGCCATCATATAGGAAAACATCCCCTTGGAAAGCTCCGCGTCACGGAAGGTCATGACTGCGGTGGAATCCTCCTTGGAACAGGAGGAAAGCGCAAGGCTCATTACCAGAACCGCCGCAAGGATAAGGACAATTCTCTTTTTTAATAAATATTTTTTATTTATTACACCGGCAGGTATTTTCATGTCACCAACACCTTTCTAAAGCAATAAATAACATTAGATTATTATATACCCCGCCAACCCTTCAATTCTATGGCTAATTTGTTAAAATTAACGAGTAGGCGTCCAAAACCGTCCTTAGGGCCTCCACCGGGTTTTCCCCGCTTTTAAGCTTATAGGAAAAATGGGGTTTCCCTGCGGGGGAAAGCATTATTCTACCCTTAAGTTCCTGCCTTTGGGAAAGCTCCACCCATTTTTCCATATCGGCTTCCCGGGTGTAGAAGGCAATAAGGTTTTCGTTCTGGGAAATTTTTTCGATATCCATACCGGAAGCGGTGTTCCGGCAGAGGGATACATCCATCAGGTTTTTAACGGGTCTGGGGATTTCCCCGAAACGGTCAAGCATTTCGTCCACCAGGTCGTCCCTGTCTTCCGGGTTATCCAGCAGGGCGATTTTCCGGTAGTAGTCGATTCGCAATTTGGGGGAAAACACATAACTTTCGGGGATATAGGCGTCGGCAACGATTTCGATAAGGCAGTCCTTCTTAACCGACGGGGGTATGCCTTTCAGGCTGTTTACCGCCTCTTCAAGGATTTTTACATATAAATCGTAGCCCACCGCCGCCATATTGCCGGACTGTTCCGCCCCGAGAAGGTTCCCCGCCCCCCTTATTTCCAGGTCCCGCATGGCAATCTTAAAGCCCGAACCGAATTCGGTGAATTCCTTTATTGCCTCGAGCCTTTTGGCAGCCACCTCCGATAATAGCGACCCGGGACGGTAGGTGAAATAGGCGTAGGCCTTTCTGGGAGACCGCCCAACCCTGCCTCGTATCTGGTGGAGCTGGGAAAGCCCCATTCTGTCGGCGTCTTCGATTATCAGCGTGTTGGCGTTGGGGATATCCACCCCGGTTTCGATAATGGTGGTGCAGACAAGAATGTCAACCTCACCTTCCACCATTGCCTGCCACACACGGCTTAATTCCTCTTTCGTCATCTGGCCGTGACCTACGGCGATTGCCGCGTTGGGGAACCGCTTTTCCAGCTCCCCCGCCTTGGCAAATATGCTGTCAACCACGTTGTGGAGGTAGAACACCTGTCCCCCCCGCCTCAGTTCCCGCCGTATGGCTTCGTCTATTATTTCCTCGTCGTATTCCAGGACATAGGACTGAACCGGCAGCCTGTCCCGGGGAGCTTCTTCCAAAACCGACATATCCCTTATCCCCGTCAGCGCCATGTTCAACGTGCGGGGGATGGGGGTGGCGGTGAGGGTTAAAACGTCGATATTTTTTGATATTTCCTTTAATTTTTCCTTATGCTTTACCCCGAAACGCTGTTCCTCGTCCACAACCAGCAGGCCTAATTTTTTGAATTCTATACCCTTTTGAAGGAGTTTGTGGGTTCCCACCACCACGTCGATGGTACCCTTCCTTAGCCCCGACAGTATTTCGTCGACTTCCTTTTTTGCCTTGAAGCGGGAAAGCATTTCCACCTTTACGGGGAACTGGCGGAAACGGGAAAGCATTGTCCGGTAGTGCTGTACCGCAAGGATGGTGGTGGGGACAAGGATTGCCGCCTGGTACCCCGCCGATACGCATTTGAAGACGGCGCGGAATGCCACCTCGGTTTTTCCGAAGCCCACGTCCCCGCAGAGGAGCCGGTCCATGGGATGGGACTTTTCCATATCCGCCTTTATTTCCTTTGAAGCTTCAAGCTGGCCGGCGGTTTCCTCGTATTCGAACATGGCTTCGAATTCGTCCTGGAATTCGTCGTCGGGGGGGAAGGAATTTCCCGGCGTGGACTGCCTTGCGGCGTAAAGGCTTATAAGCTCCTTGGCGATGTCGGTGGCCGCCGACTTCACCTTTGCCTTTGTTTTCGCCCATTCGGCAGAGGACATTTTGTGGACCTTTACGTTGTCCTCCTTGCCTATATACTTGCTTACCAGGTCCAGCTGACCGCAGGGGACATACAGCACGTCGCCGCCGGCGTAGTTGATTTTGATATAATCCTTGACCGCCCCCTCCACGGTAAGCTGCTTTATGCCGGCGTAGATGCCTATGCCGTGGTTGGCGTGGACCACATAATCCCCTTCGGAAAGGTCGGAATAGGAGGCGATTTTTTCGGCCTTCTTGAATTTACGGGTGATTTTCCTTTTTCTTAAGGCAAGTCCCTTTTCAATGTCCGCCGAAGGGGTTAGCAGCACAAAGTTGACGGTGGGAAGCTCAAAACCCAAAACCGTCCCCTCGTCGGGGACCACCGAAATATTGACCGCCCTTTCCGCAAGGGGGGATTCGCAGCTTAAGTCAAAGGAAACCGAAGGGATTTCCCGGCTTTGAAGGATTTCCGTCAGGTTGTGGGCTTCCAGCCGGTTTTTTGCAAGATATAGGATTTTCCGCCCCGCCTCAAGATAATTGGAAAACTCCTCAACCATAACCGAAACCCCGCCGGTGAGTCCCCCCACCGGCTTGGTGACAAGATTGTAGCGGGAGGCAAAGGATATACGGGAGGATTCCATAAAGTAATCCAAAGCTATACAGTTTTTGGTTATTGCGGTCCTGAATTCGTCGTCGAACATGGCGACGGCGCAAAGGGCAAATTCGGTTATGCCGGATTTCACAAGGTCTTCTATTGCCTGACTTGTCTGCCAGGAAAAGGCCCTTGCCCGTTCCAGCACCTTCCGGCTTTCAAACAGTATGACCGGTCGGGAACCCAGATAGTCCAATATCGTGGTTTTACGTTCGTATATAAGGGAGAAATATTTGTCCCTTGACAGGGGGAACAAACCGTTTTTTGCCTGTTCAAGGTCGTACAGCAGGTCGCTTCTTGCCTTTTCGGTAAGATTCTTTGTCTTTTCAAGGAGCTTTTCCAGCTCCGCCCTCACCTTCGCAACCGCAGTATCGGAGGGGATAATTTCCGAAACGGGGACGCAGGTATAGGAATTTATGTTTTCAATACGCCGCTGGGAAACGGTGTCGAAAATTCCCATGGTGTCTATTTCGTCGCCGAAAAAGTCGATCCGGCAGGGGTATTCCGAAGCGGGGGAAAATACGTCGATTATACCCCCCCGTCTTGAAAACTGCCCCCTTCCCTCCACGCTTTCGGCCTGGGAATATCCCGCGTCAAGGAGGGTTTTTATTAGCTTATCGGGGGATATGCGGGTATTCAGTCTTATTTCCATAACCGAATCGGCAAGGTATTCGGGGGGGATGGTGTACTCCATCACCCCGTCGGGGACGGTTATTATGCAATCCCAGTCGTCCTCTATGATTTTAAGCAGCACCGAAAGCCTCTCCTGCTCAAATTCCTTTGAGGCGGAAAGGATTTTTTCGAATATGAAATCCCTTGAGGGAAAAACAAGGGCGGTAAGCCCGTAGGCTTCCAGCCCGCTTTTAACGGCGTAGGCCTGCTTTTCCTCGGGGACCACAATAAGGGGCTTTTCCCTGGTTGCCGACGCAAAGGCGGCGCAAAACAGGGGGCGGGCGGATTCGCATACCCCGTTTACCAGCAGAGGTGTCCGTCCCTTTGTATAGCCTTCGCACAGCGACGCAAATTCCCCGTCGGAAGAAAGGATTTGTTTTAAAATTTCCATTGTTTTATCCTTTGCGGATTAATTGTACTCCTGCATTGCTTTTTCCGTATCCCCGTTTATTATAAGGCATACCGCGTCGAAAATATTGTCGTATTTCCGGCAGATAAGGTTCCGTTCGTTAACCGACATGTCGGAAAGTACCCAGTCGGCAAGTTCGGTATAGTTTTCGGGCTTCTGCCCCACGCCTATCTTAACACGGGGGAAATCCTGGGTACCCAGATGCCGGATGATGGATTTTATGCCGTTATGCCCCCCGTCACTGCCGGAACGGCGTATGCGGATTTTTCCCACCTCAAGGGAAACGTCGTCGAAGATGACCAGCACCTGCTCCGGGGTAATCCTGTAAAACCGCATTGCGTCGGCTATCGCCTCGCCGGAGTTGTTCATAAAGGTCTGGGGTTTTAATAAAAGCACCTTTTTTCCGGCAATTACGCCGGTTCCCGTCTTTGACATATGCTTTAGTTTTTTGATTTCGATACCCGCCCTGCCGGAAATATAGTCAAGGGCGTTAAAGCCGGCGTTATGGCGGTTTTTGTCGTATTTCTGTCCCGGATTGCCAAGCCCGGCGATTATAAAATCAATGGGGTTTTTATTTTTGAAAAAAAGCATTTTATTTATTCCTTTTATGGAGTTTTTTTGGGTTTATATTCCGTCTTTGTGATATGATTTTAACCCCAAACGCGATATTTGTCAACGGTAAAAGTGAATAAGGGGGTTTGTCCCCCTGAAAAATACAAAATAGTAAATTTTTTGAAAACCATATGGACTTTTTTGTAAATTATGCTATAATAGTACGGTGTGTGAATTTTCATTTATATATAATGTAAATAATATAAATACAAAGCAGCCGCTGAGCGTACTGCTTATAGGCAAGATGCGGCAAGCCCCGGAGGAGCGTTATGTATTAGCCCGGGGTGACCGAAGGGAACCGCCGCCCCGACACCCTGCCCCGTAGGGGAGCGAGTATCTTTAATTATTGTAAAACAAAGTAATATAATCACATAAAAAAAGATTAATATTTACGCTTTACCTTCATTTTATTGGGTTTTTTATCTAACATCTATTGAATATTATTATCGGTTTGTGTTAAAATCGGGAAGGTATTAACACCCGCTCCCCTCCGGGGCGCATTATTACATAAAAGCTGACTCTTGGAAACTAAAACAAAGGAGATATATATGAGCAAAAAGTATGTTTACCTCTTTTCCGAAGGCAATGAAAGCATGCGGAATCTATTGGGCGGAAAGGGCGCCAACCTTGCCGAAATGACCAACCTGGGTATGCCCGTCCCCCAGGGCTTTACCATTTCAACCGAAGCCTGCACAAAATATTATGAGGACAACGAAACCATATCCGGCGAAATTCTTGAGGAGATAAACACCTATGTTTCCAAAATGGAACAGATTACGGGGAAGCAGTTCGGCAACACCGACAACCCCCTGCTTGTATCGGTGCGTTCCGGAGCAAGGGCCTCAATGCCGGGGATGATGGACACCATTTTAAACTTAGGCATAAACGACGTGGTGGTGGAGGGCATTGCGAAGCTAACCAACAACCCCCGCTTCGCCTATGACTCCTACCGCAGGTTTGTCCAGATGTTTTCCGATGTGGTTATGGGTATTCCGAAACCCCTGTTTGAGCATATTATCGAAGAAGTCAAAGTCAAAAAGGGAGTCCGTCTTGACAACGAGCTTGACCAGGTCGATATGAAGGAAATATTGGGCAAATTCAAGGCTTTATATAAAGAAAAAATGGGGACGGATTTCCCCCAGGACCCCAAAACCCAGCTTATCGAAGCGGTTAAGGCGGTATTCCGTTCCTGGAACAACGAACGGGCTATTATCTACCGCAGGATGAACGATATCCCCTCCTCCTGGGGCACCGCCGTCAATGTACAGGCAATGGTGTTCGGAAACATGGGGAACACCTCCGGCACCGGCGTTGCCTTTACAAGGGACCCCGCCACCGGCGAAAAGAGATTATACGGTGAATTCCTTATGAACGCCCAAGGTGAGGACGTGGTGGCGGGCATCCGCACCCCCCAGCCCATTTCCGAACTGGCTCAGGCCATGCCCGAAGCCTATGAACAGTTTATAAAAATCGCCGAAACCCTTGAAAAGCACTACCGGGATATGCAGGACATGGAGTTTACCATCGAAAACAGAAAGCTTTACATGCTCCAGACCCGTAACGGCAAGCGCACCGCCGCCGCCGCATTGAGGATTGCGGTGGACCTGGTGGAAGAAGGCATGATTACAATCGACGAAGCCCTAATTAAGGTTGACCCCAAACAGCTTGACGCTCTGTTACATCCCCAGTTTGACGTCAAAGCTTTAAAACAGGCCAAGGTTATCGCCACCGGACTTCCCGCTTCCCCGGGATCCGCCTGCGGAAAAGTTTATTTCACCGCCCATGAAGCGAAGGCCGCCGCCGACAGAGGGGAAAAGGTTATTCTTGTCCGCCTTGAAACCTCCCCGGAGGATATCGAAGGCATGTACTCGGCTCAGGGCATTCTCACCGGCCGGGGCGGACGCACCAGCCATGCCGCCGTGGTGGCAAGGGGTATGGGACGCTGCTGCGTGGTGGGCTGCGGCTCGCTTACCATAAAGGAATGCAGCAAATGCTTTACCGTGGGTAACGAAGTTATAAATGAAGGGGACTACATCTCAATAGACGGCACCACCGGTAACGTATATACGGGGATAATTCCCACCGTTCTCGCCGACATTTCCGGCGATTTCGCCAAGTTTATGTCCTGGGCAGACCAGAGACGCAGGCTTAAGGTGAGAACCAACGCCGACAACCCCAAGGACACCGAACAGGCAATAGCCTTCGGCGCAGAAGGTGTGGGTCTCTGCCGGACAGAGCATATGTTCTTCGGCGGCGAACGCATACACGCCATGCGGGAAATGATTGTCGCCCGCACCCTTGAACAGCGGAAGAAGGCCCTTGACAAGCTCCTCCCCATGCAGAAGGGGGACTTTATAGGCATTTTCAGGGCGGCAAAGGGTTATCCCGTAACCATCCGCTTCCTTGACCCGCCTTTACACGAATTTTTACCCAACGATAAAGAGGAAATCAATAATATCGCCGAGAGCATGGGAATGACCTTCGACGAACTCAACGCCGTGGTAATATCCCTCCATGAGCTTAACCCCATGATGGGGCACCGGGGCTGCCGTCTTGCGGTTTCCTACCCGGAAATCTATGAAATGCAGACCAAGGCGGTTATAGAAGCCGCCCTTGAGGTAAACAAAAACGACGGTCTTGAAGTCGAACCCGAAATCATGATACCCCTTGTGGGCGACGCCAACGAGCTTAAATTCGTCAAAAAGGTTGTCACCCAGACCGCCGACAGGCTTATCGCCGAAGCGGGAGTCAAGCTCAACTACAAGGTGGGCACCATGATTGAGATTCCCAGAGCCGCCGTCATGGCCGACGAAATCGCCAAGGAAGCCGAATTCTTCTCCTTCGGCACCAACGACCTCACCCAGATGACCTTCGGCTTTTCCAGGGACGACGCTGCCAAATTCCTTGAGGATTATTATGCAAAGGGAATCTTTGAATCCGACCCCTTCGCAAGACTGGACACCGCCGGCGTGGGCAAATTCATAAAGATTGCCGCCGAACTCGGCCGTTCCGCCCGCCCCGACATTAAACTGGGCATCTGCGGCGAACACGGCGGGGATCCTTCCAGTGTGGAATTCTGCCACAATACGGGACTGACCTATGTGTCCTGTTCCCCCTTCCGGGTACCCATCGCAAGACTTGCGGCGGCTCAGGCGGTAATAAGAAGCGAAAAAGCTAAATAATAACTACTCCTTATAAAGCAAAGCAGGAGGATGCGGGTATGACTGACAGACTTGACGAAATTATCCTTTCTGAAAGACAGAAGGCGCTTAATGACGAAAAGCAGTTTAAGCACGACCTTTCGGTCATACTCGCCGCCTCCTGCTTATTTATTATTCTTTTATTTCTTCCCTTCGGCATCTACTGGCTTTTTGACGTTTTGACGCAGCCGATTAGCCGCGCCATTTCCGGCATACAAAATGTTCCGCTTGACAAGGCAAGGGAAATGTATGATGTCTTTTACCGGTCAGAACTCCTTGAGGGTATTATCAGTCTTATCTGCTCCCCCCTTGCCCTTATAGTACCGGCATTGTTTGCGAAACGCTATCTTATAAACAAACCAAAAAACATATATCCCCTAAAAGCCGCTTTTCCGGCGGAAGCGGGGAGATTCATTTTCTTTTCAATGGGGCTTTGCTACACCGTCACCCTGGTCTGCGCTTTGCTCTTCGGCGACCTCTACCCCCAGCTTGAGGAGGCGGAAGGGTCAACCGGCATTTTTTCGTTAGTGGTAAACTTCATTCTGCTGACTATAATCGCCCCCTTCGGGGAGGAACTGCTGTTCCGCGGGGTGATATATCAGGGGCTTTCCCGTTACAGCCAGCCCTTTGCCATTTTCCTTTCGGCGCTGATATTCGGCCTTGCCCACCGGAACCCTCCCCAGGTGATAAACGCCTTTGTAATGGGTATCTGCCTTGCCATAGGCTTTGCCAAAACCAAATCCATAACCGTCTGCATTATGATTCATCTTGCCAACAACGCCTTTGCCTTTATGGTTACATATGCTCTTAACGAAGCCTACGACTGGTTTGCTGCGGTTTTAGGGATAGGTATTATTGCCGTCATCGGCTTTACGGTGGCAATGCTTATTAACTTTACGGTTACCAAAAAAGCGGGGATTCTTGCCTATGACGACGAAAAAAGCGATTTCCCCCGACTGGGCGGCTACAGACTGAGGGCAAGACTTTTATCCAACTTCTTCTTTATTTTTTATATAGTCCTGATTGCCATAGGCGTGACTATACTGTACCTGTAATATGACTAACGACGAAATATTCATGAAAAAAGCCATTCGGAAGGCGAAAAAAGCCGCCTCCTTGGGGGAAGTGCCGGTAGGGTGTGTTATCGTCCGTAACGGCAGGGTGATTGCCTCCGGCTATAACAAGCGGGAAACAAAGCAAAACGCCCTCCTTCATGCGGAAATAACCGCAATTTCCGCCGCCTGCAAGAAAGCGGGGGCCTGGCGGCTCTGGGACTGCGAAATGTATGTTACCTTGGAACCCTGCCCCATGTGCGCCGGTGCAATAATCAACTCCCGGATAAGGCGGGTGGTGTTCGGCGCTTTTGACCCCAAGGCGGGGGCATTGGGGTCGGTGGTAAACCTTAACGACTATCCCTTCAACCATAAATGCGAAATAGTCTCCGGCGTTCTGGGCGGGGAATGTTCCGAACTCCTTTCCGGATTTTTCCGCTCTTTACGGAAACAGGGTGTTTAAATCCATAAGTCCGGAAATACTAATTACGGTGATGGGCTACGGACTTCAATAAAACCTACCGGACGTCGGTGGCAACCGAACACAAACGGAAAAACGCCAAAAGCAAAGCCCGGGAAAAACTTTCGGAAAGGTTTTTTACCTTTATTGCCGGGGTGCTTTTAGGGTTTGCCTTTTGTTTCGGCGTTTTTTATTCCTTCCGGCTGCTGGCCTTTCTCCTTACGGCGGTAAAGGCCGACCTGGATTATCTTTTTTATGTGACGGTTTATTTCATAACTTTTCCGGTGATTTCGGGAACGGCAAAGTATTGTTGCGTCTTTTTATTGACAGGAAAGGTAAATTTATATATAATCTTTGCAGGATTTTATTCGGTTGAATCCTTTGTAAAATCCCTTGAAAATTCTCTGCTTTGCCTTGTGGCTCTGCTTTTTCTTTTATTCCCCTTTCTGCTTTCCGCCGCAATCCCCTATATATTCATGACACCCGACCGGGTGACTTTGGTTTTTGAGGTGATTTCCCTCTTTCTTTTAATCGGGGGGATTGTGTACTGGCTTTCCTTTGTGTCGTCGGGGAATCTGAAACGGGAATATGCCTCCTTTTATCTTTCTTTTTTGCTTCATTATGTGATTGCGTATTTCACAAAAGGCATTTATTTATTGTTTTTGTTTCCTTATATCTGCGTTTCCTTTTATTATTACAGGGAAAAAGATAAAATCCGCCGGAAGGCGGGATAATATATTTTAGGAGAAACCGCTATGAAAGAAAAATTCTATGTCACCACCGCAATAACCTATACCTCGGGAAAGCCCCACATAGGCAACGTCTATGAGATTGTCCTCACCGACGCCATTTCCCGTTTCAGGCGAATGCAGGGGTATGACGTGTTCTTTCTTACCGGAACCGACGAACACGGTATTAAAATACAGCAGAAAGCCGAAGCCGCAAAGGTAACCCCCAAGGAATTCGTTGACAACGTTGCCGGGGAAATAAAAAAGACCTGGGATATGTTCGGGGTGAAGTACGATAAATTCATCCGCACCACCGACGACTACCATGTTAAGACCGTCCAAAAGATTTTCACCAAGCTGTATGAACAGGGGGATATCTATAAATCGGTTTACACCGGCAACTACTGCACCCCCTGCGAATCCTTCTGGACCGATTCCCAGCTTATTGACGGTAACTGCCCCGACTGCGGACGCCCCGTAAAGCCCGCCTCTGAAGAATGCTACAACCTTCGTCTTTCCAAATATGCCGACAGGCTTATCGAATATTATAACGGCAACCCCGACTTTATAACCCCCGTCGCCCGTAAAAACGAAATGATAAACAACTTTATCAAACCGGGGCTTCAGGACCTCTGCGTTTCCCGCACCTCCGTAAAGTGGGGGATTCCCGTTGAGTTTGATAAGGGCCATGTCATATATGTCTGGATAGACGCCCTTTCCAATTACATTACCGCCATAGGCTACGACACCGAAAACCCCTCCGACCTTTATAAAAAGCTGTGGCCTGCGGATCTGCATGTCATAGGCAAGGATATAGTCCGTTTCCATACCATCTACTGGCCTATTATCCTCCTTGCCTTAGGCGAACCCTTACCCAAAAAGGTTTTAGGTCACCCCTGGCTGCTTATGAACAACGACAAGATGTCCAAGTCCAAGGGGAACATCCTGTACGGCGACGACCTTATAAACCTGTTCGGCCTTGACGCCGTAAGATATTACCTTCTTTCCGAAATGGGCTACCAGAACGACGGTTCAATAAGCTATGACTCCATTATAAACCGCACCAACACCGAGCTTGCCAATATTTTCGGCAATTTAGTGTCCCGCACGGCGGCCATGATAAGCCAGTATTTCGGCGGGGTTATACCTCTGCCCGAAGGGGATGACGAATTTTCGACGGCTTTGAAAAACAACGTTGTTTCCGAAGCCGCGGCGGCTGTAAAAAATATGGACGAATATTATTTTGCCGACGCTGCGGAACATATCATTTCCCTTTTCAAGTACTGCAACAAATACATCGACGAAACCGCCCCCTGGACGCTGGCAAAGGACAAGGCTAACGAAGACAATCTTAAAACAGTCCTTGCCAATCTGGTTGAGGGAATCCGTATCGGCGTTACGCTGTTCAAACCCTTTATTCCGGACACGGTTGAAAAGACCGCCTCCTGCTTCGGTTTTGACGAAAACGCCCTGTCGGTTGAAAATACCGACAAATTCATTTATTCCTCCGCCGGCAGGAAAATCGCCGAAATGCCCCATCTGTTTAGCCGGATAGACAAGTCTGCCTTTGACAAAATGCTAAAGGAAAAGGCGGAAGCCGCCGAAAGGGCAGCCGAGGAGGGCAAAATCGCCATAGAGGATTTCGCTAAGGTTCATCTGACAGTGGGCAAGGTGCTTGAATGCGAGCCCGTTCCCAAGTCCGACAAGCTATTAAGGCTGGTTATTGACATAGGCAGCGAAAAGCGGCAGGTTGCCTCCGGCATTGCCAAATATTATACACCCGACGACCTTATAGGCAAAAAGGTTGTCCTTGTGGAAAACCTTAAAACCGCAATCCTTCGGGGGGTAAAAAGTCAGGGGATGATTCTTGCCTCCGGCGACGAAAAAACCGGGGTTAAGGTGGTATTCATCGACGACAGCGTGCCAGAAGGCTCCAAGGTGTCATAATGTTTGATTCCCATGCCCATTACGAAGACGAAAGATTCGATACAGACCGGTCCGAACTTCTTGATAACCTTTTCAGGACGGGGATAACCGGTATAATAAACTGCGGTTCGGACGAGCAGACCTCCCTTCATTCCCTTGAACTTTCGGAAAGGTATGAAAATATATACTTTACCGCCGGAGTTCACCCCGAAAATTCCCCGTTATGCGGAAACTTTGAGGATTGGCTTGAACCAATGCTTTCCCACCCCAAATGCGTCGGTATAGGGGAAATCGGGCTGGACTACCACTACGACACCCCCAAGGAATGCCAGAGGGATGTGCTTGTCCGCCAGCTTGAAATCGCGGACAAACTCAATAAAAGAGTGGTTATCCACAACCGGGAATCCCACCGGGATTTGCTGGATATCGTAAGTTTGTACCCCGGCGTCAGAGGAATTTTCCATTCCTTTTCGGGTTCGGCGGAGTATGCCGAAATCCTGGTTAAAAAAGGCTGGTATATCTCCTTTTCGGGAGTTATAACCTTTAAGAATGCCGAAAAACCGGTCAGGGTGGCAGCGGTTGTCCCTACCGATAAAATCCTCTGCGAAACCGACTGCCCCTACTTAACTCCCCATCCCCACCGGGGACTTAGGAATCATTCGGGCTACCTTGAGTTTACTATAAAAAAGCTTGCCGAAATCAAGGGGATAGCCTTTGAGGAAATGGAAAATATAACGACCGATAACGCTAAAACCCTCTTTGGCATAAAATGAACAAAACCAAGCAAATAAAGGAAAACTTTTTTGGTCATTTGCTAAAACTTTGCAAAATCTATTGTATTTTGGGTAAATTTGTTATACAATATCTTGTGTAAAATAGAATATTTTATTATTTGGAGGTTTTTTAAATGGCAGTCAGAGTTGCTATCAATGGTTTCGGCCGCATAGGCCGCCTTGCCTTCCGCCAGATGTTCGGCGCAGAAGGTTATGATGTCGTTGCGATAAACGACCTTACCAGCCCCAAGATGCTTGCCCACCTTTTAAAGTATGACACCGCTCAGGGCGGTTATGCCGGTTTTTACGGTCAGGGCAAACACACCGTTTCTTCCACCGACGATTCTATCATCGTTGACGGTAAGGAAATTAAAATTTACGCCGAAAAAGACGCTATAAACTGCCCCTGGAAGGCTTTGAACGTTGACGTAGTGCTGGAATGCACCGGTTTCTATACCGATATCGCCGATGCCAACAAGCATGTCCTTGCCGGCGCCAGGAAGGTTGTTATTTCGGCTCCCGCGTCCAATAAGAAGGACCCCGCCAACTTCCCCAACCCCAAGACCGTCGTTTACAACGTAAACCACAACACCCTCAATGCTGAGGATACCATAATTTCCGCCGCTTCCTGCACCACCAACTGTCTTGCCCCCATGGCAAAGACGTTGAACGACAACTATCCCATTCTTGCCGGCATCATGGCCACCATTCACGCCTACACCGGCGACCAGATGGTGCTTGACGGCCCCCACCG
>DBQR01000045.1:50506-60317 GCA_002305335.1 Clostridiales bacterium UBA1389 | reverse complement strand
TTTATGTTTAGCCTTCACCGAGGGTGAATATATATTTATTTTCTTGAACCCTTATAGGGTTGGGTTTCGCTTAAAACAGTGCCGTCCCAGGCCACCTGGGCAACGGTTATGGTATAATCGGGGGTTAGATAATCCGCAAGGATAAACAAAGTGGAACTGTTTATGTATATTGTATCCGCCTCTTCCCCGTTCACATTGACTTTACTCCATTCGGTAAAACCGTTTCCGGTTATAAAGGCGGCGTCGCCAATTACATCCACCTTTGAAACGGCTATCTTTTTGATACCCATCTGAAGGTCGGTGGGAACAAAGGGGTTTTCGCCGTTGTAAATATATCTGTTGCCGTAAAGGGTGTCGTACTGGATGGATTCGAGGACATCAAGATAGTCATCCCGTTCGGAATTGTTCTGATGGTGCTTTGTAAGAAAGCCGTTGTTGTAGCCCAAAACCGACATAACCCTTGAAAACAGCTGGAAGGCTTCGGTATCCTTTGCCTTTGCCTTAACATTATAGTTTGACCAGATAAGGTATTCCGTCTGCAGGGTGCTGGCTTCGGTAAGATCTTCATCCGAAATGGAAAGGCTGGGTAAATGGTCGCCGTACATTACAAGTATAATCTTTTCGTCGTATTCCGAAAGGGCTTTCGTAAGTTCGCCCAAAAAGTCGTCCATTTCATGAAGCTGGTTTACATAATATTCAAAGGCGATCTTCCGTTCCTCCGAATCCGAAATCACCTTTATTTTCTGGTTTTCGTCCAATACCACGTCGGGGTACTTGCCGTGTCCCTGTACCGAAACGGCAAACACAAAGTCGGAACCCCTTGTGGAATCTAAAGCTTTGATTATTTCCCCGGTGAGGACATAGTCCTTTGCCCAGCTCATGGGGGTTACCTCCACATCGTTCATATACTCAAGGGAGGTAAAAGTGTCAAACCCCAAATCCGCATATACCAGATTCCTGCCGTAAAAGGTGCCCTGATGATTATGTATGGCGTGGCAGCTATAACCCAATTCCTTCAGATCGTAGTTTACTGTTTCGCAGGTGGTGTCCTGAAGTATGGACTTGTAGGGAACTTCACCGATGCCGAAATAATCCGTATTCATCTGGGTGAGTATTTCAAATTCGGTGTTTGCCGTACCTGCTCCGAACGCCGGCACCGAAAGGTAGGCATGGGGGTAATTTTCCATAAGGCGGGTGAAGTTGGGAATGGGGTCTTCGGAAAAGGTTACGTTTTTAAGACGGTGAACGTCGAAAAAGGATTCAAGCTGGAGGAACACGATGTTTACGTCCGGATTTACCTGCTTGGTCTTGATTTTATTTACATCATCCTTTATGGCTTTCATGTAATCTTCACTGTATTCGTCGGGCTTTTTTATTCCCCGGTCTATCGCCGACAGGCAGAAGGAATACACAAAGCCGTATTTGTCATAGCCGTTGCCGATAAAGTAGTAATCCTTTGCAAGGGTGTCGGAGTTCATTGATACGATTAGAATACCCGCGGTAAGGGCTGCCGAAACCGCCGAAATTATCCCCGATTTCAACAGTTCCACCTTTTGTTTTTTCTGCTTTATAATTACCCAGACCACCATGGATATTCCGAAAACAATTAAAATTACAATAACGACGATCTGAAAAATCGAAAGGTATTTGTTTATTATGGTTATAACCGAGGGGAGAATAAGTATATCACTCAAGGAAAGGGGGGTTGTTCTGTAGGCGGTGGTTATGAAATTCGCAATGGCAAGCCCCAGCCAGATTACCGAAAACACGAATATAAGGGAATACCTCTTTTTAAAAAGGAGGGAAAGGGAGTATAAAAAGAACAGTATAAAGGCGTTGGCAAGGAAAAACAAAGGGTTTGTAAACAAAAAGACAAACCCCTTGACAACGGAACGGCGGGTAAAGCATTCCACCGCCAAAGCCATTATAAGGGAAAGACATATAATAAGGCTTAAAGGATGATTGTCACACCATACACCAAAGGTCTTTGCTTTTTCTTTTATTATTGCCCAATAGGCTTTTATTTTGGTTTTTAAAACTGTTTTTTCCATAATTCTGAAGGCATTTAACAAAATAATTGCCCCTGACTTTGCCTGCCTTTCGGTTTAGTTTACATAAAGGCTAAAATTTCGGGTGAAATAATAATAGCACTTAAGCCGGTAATTGTCAATAAGCCGGTTATTTTATTAACCTCTTTATAATAAAATCAATTAGAATTTGAAAAAAGGGGTTGTCCTGTGATGACCGGAGTAAAAGAGATAAACATAAGCCTTGCGGGGGTTCCCAACTGCGGTAAAACCACCCTTTTCAATTCCCTTACGGGACTTAATATGCATACCGGCAACTTCCCCGGAGTAACGGTGGAAAAACGAAGGGGGAAAATCAAG
Organism: Clostridiales bacterium UBA1389; assembly: GCA_002305335.1. GTDB lineage: Bacteria > Bacillota > Clostridia > Oscillospirales > CAG-382 > UBA1206. Next base: position 57,930 of record DBQR01000045.1, on the reverse strand, counting down.
GGGCTTGAAAATGCCTATCTCACCGACATCCCCGGCATATACGCCCTTGAAGCGGTTTCGGAGGACGAAAAAGCAGCGGTAAACCATATCAAAGGGGGCTTATCCGATCTGATGATAGTGGTATGCGACGGCACCGGTCTTAAAAAAAGCCTTTGTCTTGCCCTGTCGGTAATGGCTTTGTCAAAGCCCGTCATACTTGCGGTAAACCTGATGGACGAGGTGAAAAAGCGGGGAGGAAACATTGACTTCAGGCTGCTGACGGAACTGCTTGGGGTTAAGGCCGTTCCGGTGTCCGCCCTGAGGGGGGAGGGGGTGGAGGAACTGAAAAAAGCGATTTTTGATGAAATAAAAAATCCTGTCATCACTTCGGGTTATGAAAATATGACCTTTGAGCAGATAAGAAGAAAAGCCGAATACATTACAAAAAGAGTATATAAAACCCCTAAACCCGATACAATCAGCCGTAAGATAGACGGTATTCTTACCGGAAAACACACCGCTTTGTTTTGCTTTATGCTTATCATGGCTATCGGGTTTTATCTTGTCTTCGGGATTTTAGGGAAATATATAACTGTCTTTATGAAAAATTTAATAGAAGGCTTGTCGGACAGCATTTATGCCTTCTTAAGTTCGGTTGACGCTCCCGAAATGCTTAAGGGACTTATATGCGACGGCATTATGGGGGGAGTGCTGGGTGTGCTGGCGTTTTTGCCGGTTATTTCCCTGCTTTTTTTATTTTTGTCAATCCTTGAGGACACCGGATATATGGCAAGGGTGGCCTTTGTTTTCGACAGGATATTCGTATCCGCCGGACTTTCCGGCCGGGGGGCAATCCCCATGCTGTTGGGGTTCGGCTGTTCCGTGCCGGCGGTCATGGCCTGCCGGACAATGGGGTTTGAAAAGGAAAAAAGGCAGACTGTACGGCTTATTCCCTTTATGTCCTGTCAGGCGAAAATCCCCGTTTATCTGCTTTTTTGCAGTGTGTTTTTCCCTAATCACACCTCTTTTGTTATTACGGTTATATACCTTTCGGGGATAATCCTTGCCGCGGTTTTTGCCTTTGTTTCAAACATATTTTCAAAAACAAAGCCCGTGGCTTTTATTATGGAGCTTCCCCCCTACCGGTTTCCCACCATTAAAAATACCTTCTGGCTTATGGCTCAAAAATCCCTTGAATTTGTTAAAAAAGCCTTTACGGTTATTCTTTTAACTTCTGTGACGGTGTGGTTTTTCGGAAATTTAAATTTTTCCCTCGGTTTATGCGATCCGGAAGAGAGTATGCTTGGCATATTCTGCAAAGCCTTTTCCCCGGTGTTTTCCCCCCTTGGGTTCGGTTTCTGGCAGGCGGCTTTGGCAATACTCACCGGCTTAGGGGCGAAGGAGGCATCGGCAGGCGCCCTGCTTTTATTAACCCAAGGGGAGATAACGAATCTTTTTACCCCCCTGTCGGCGGTGTCCTTTATGGCGTTTATGCTCCTTTATACCCCCTGCATTCCTACCCTTTTGTGTATAAAAAAAGAAACGAAAAGCCTTTTGTTTATGCTTTCCGTCGCCTTTTTTCAGTTTATTTTGGCTTATTTTATATCGTTTTTGGTTTATTTATCGGGCAGGGTCCTTTGACCGGGGGGAATAAGCTTCTTTACCTCCTCAAGGGAACCCTTTACAAAGCCCGACTTTAACAGCATGTGTCCTATCATATTCTTTTCGTCGTCGATAAGCTGGATTTCGTAAAGATGTTCGGTTTCAAAGGCATTGTAAACCCGGTCAAGGGGGATGGAGGAACATTGCTCGCTGTCTTCGGAATAATATTCGATCCGGTCGGCGTATATGCGGGATTCGGATATATGGTCCTCCCCGTTGGCAAGTACCGATTCAAGGTACATCCGGTTGCCGTCGATTATGGGTTTTACAAAAATCCAGACCGAAAACAGCAGGCAGGCGACGAAAAGGGAGATAAAAAGCGTAAGATTGTCGTTTTTACCGGCAATGAGTTTATAGCCGATAATAAAGGCAAACACGGCATCCGCCGCCAAAAAGGCGGTTTTGTAAAGCTTAACCAGCTTTAATGAGTTGTAGTATTCCTTTGCCACCTCAATCGACTGCCACTTTTCGTTTTTCCGTTGGTTTATTGCAATAGGTTCCATTTTTTCTCCTTTATTCGGGACGGAACAGGTATTTGAACATCCTTTCGGGGGAGGACATGAAATCCCTTGTCACCTTGTAATGTTCGGTCTCCATGTAAGGGGTGGGTTTTATCCCGGATTCCGAAAGGACATATATATCCGCATCGGGATAAGCCATTATTATGGGGGAATGGGTGGCGATTATAAACTGGGAGTCTTGATTAACCAGCTCGTTTATCCTTGACAGGAAGGAAAGCTGTCTTAACGGGGAAAGGGCGGCTTCGGGTTCGTCAAGGATATACAAACCGCTGCCGAAAAAACGGTTCTGGACTATGGCAAAGAAACCCTCCCCGTGGGACTGCCTGTGAAGGGATTTTCCCCCGTAGCCCTCGATGACCTTACTGTCAAGGGAGGGCTGTTTGTCCATTATGTCGATATTTGTCGCCACGTTATACAGACTTTCGGAACGGAGGAAATAGCCGTCTTTCGGCTTTTTTATCCCCTTGCAGAGGGTTATGTATTTATGGAGGTTTGAATGGGTCTGACGGGTGGAAAAGGAAAAATTTTTCGAACCCCCTTCGGGGTTGAAGCCGAAAATAATGGCAATCGCCTCAAGCAGTGTGGATTTTCCCGTGCCGTTTTCTCCCACTAAAAAGGTGACGCTTTTGTCAAATTTCAGCTCGCTGAGGTTTTTTACCACCGGGAGGGCAGAAACATAGTCGCTTGCGGGTATTTCCTCCTCAAGACGGATTGAAGTTATATACAGACTGTCGTTCATCAGCTTACCACAGCAAAGAACACAAGGTCTTCATTACCGTCGTTGATTAGGGAATGGGAATGCCCCATTGGGCAGTAGTGGCATACCCCTGCCGACACTTCCTCGGAATTGTCTTCGTAAATCGCCTTCCCCTTGCCGCTTAAGATATATATAACCTCACAGTTGGTTTCATGGGTATGAAGGCCGATGGAGGCACCGGGGACAAGGCGTCCGTACATTATTTTAACCTGCCCGTCGTCAAACAGTTTTACGTTGTATGCCTTATTACCGCCCCGGAAATTGGGGATTTCCTTTTCGGGGATTTTACTTAAATCAATAATCATGCTACCACCGTCTTTTTTGTATTATTTTACCACCTTGATTTCAAAAATGCAACAAAAAGAATTGACTTTTATGTTTGTTCGGCCATAATAATAGAGGGTGATTATTATAAAAAGCGATGTATTAAGGCTGTTTGTGGCGGTAAATTTCAATAATCAGATAATCGACGCTTTATGCCGGGCTTCCGGGGATTTAAAGAAAAAGGCCGGGTCCGGCAATTTTACAAAAAAAGCGAATTTTCATTTGACCCTTGCTTTTATCGGGGAAACCGACAGATTGTCCGATGTTAAAAGGACGCTTGACGGGATTTCCTTTTCCCCCTTTGAAATAACCCTGGGAAAGCCGGGGGTATTCAGGCGTCCCGGCGGGGACATATATTTTGTTTCGGCATTAAGTGACGGTCTTGAGGGATTGGCTAATAAGGTTTCGGAGGATTTGAGGGAATCCGGGTTTGATATTGAAAAAAGAAAGTTTGTACCCCATATAACCCTGGCAAGGCAGGTGGTTGGAAGCGGGGACATTACCTTTGAAGTAAGCCCTGCTGTGATGGCGGTAAACAGGATTTCATTGATGAAGTCGGAAAGAATAAACGGTGTTTTGAAATATACGGAAGTTTATTTTAAAGAAGCTGTTCGATAATCCCGATTTCCTGTTTTGCGTTGAAATTGAAATTTTATAAAAAGGGCGGATATTTTTCCGCCCTGATTTTTATCTTTTTACCCGGGCGTTGCCCTTCCAGATGGACCAGATCTGCTCCTCGTCGGCGGGTTGAGCATAGTCGGTGAGGAAGGTGGTTGCAAGCACCCCGGAAGCCCAGCCGAACTGAAGGCATTTTTCATAGTCCCAGCTCCTGGCGATGCCGTAAAGCAGTCCCCCCACAAAGCCGTCCCCCCCGCCTATCCGGTCAAGGACGTTTATTTCTTTGGGTTCGGCTTCATACCATTTGCCCCCGGCTTTAAGTATTCCCCCCCACAGGTGGCAGTTTGAATTTCTGACCTCCCGCAGGGTGGTGGCAAACACTTTGGTGTTCGGGAAGGTCTTTTGTACCTCGTTTATAAGTTCCTTGAAGGATTCCATCTTTGCTGAAATATCCTTCCCCCCCGCTTCGGGACCGGTTATGCCGAAGCAAAGCTGAAAATCCTCCTCGTTTCCCACCAGAATATCCGCAAGGGAAGCGATTTCGAAAAACATTTTGCCAAGCTCCTCTTTCCTTCCCTTCCAGAAGGATTCCCGGTAGTTCAAATCAAAGGAAATAAGCGTGCCGTACTTCTTCGCCTCCCTGGCAAGGGAAACGCAGAATTCCCCGGTCTGGGGAGAAAGGGCGGCAATAAGCCCCGACATATGAAGGATTCCCACTCCTTCGTCCCCGAAAATCCGTTTAGTGTCGAAATCCTTTATGTTAAGGGTCCGCCCCACTTCGCCGGCTCTGTCGTTGAATACTCTTGGGCCCCTCATGCCGAAACCGCTGTCGGCTATGTTAAACTGATGGCGGTATCCCCAGGGTCCCCCCTGCTCCACCTCTTTGCCCTCAAAATCCATACCCCTTGACCGCAGGTTTGCTTTTATAAGGGCGGCTATGGGGGAATCCTTCACAAAGGTGGTAAGCACCTTGACGGGAAGCCCCAAATAGGAGGCAACCGACGCCACATTGGTTTCGGCGGAGGTGGCCTGCATGAAGAACATATCCGAAGAATGTACCGGCTGACCATCGGGAGGTGTTATCCTTACCCCCATACTGGTGGGGACGGCAATGGCGTATTTACGGTTTTCCTTTATTTTCATATGTTTTTCCTCCTATACATTATAGACGGTGGAGGCGGTATCTCCTCCCTCGCCGGTCCAGTTGGTGTGGAAAAATTCCCCTCTCGGCCTGTCTGTTCTTTCATAAGTATGGGCGCCGAAATAGTCCCTTTGGGCCTGAAGGAGATTTGCCGGCAGCCTTTCGCAGCGGTAGCCGTCAAACCAGCTTAAGGCGGCTGACAGGGCAGGGACGGGAATGCCTTCTTTCACCGCCGAAACCACCGTTTCCCGCCATCCGGGGACAAGGGATTTTATTTTATCTGTAAAATAATCGTCAAGGAGCAGATTTTCAAGACCCGGATTTTTATCGTAAGCCTCTTTGATTTTGCCTAAAAACACAGACCGGATAATGCAGCCCCCCCGCCACATAAGGGCAATGCCGCCGTAGTTGAGATTCCAGCCGTAGGTTTTGGCGGCGGTTTTCATAAGCATATAGCCCTGTGTATAGGAAACTATCTTGGAAGCAAGCAGCGCCTGCCTTATGTTTTCCACAGCCTGATTTTTTTGTTCGGGCGTTAAGCCGGATTTGACAATTTCCCCTTCCAAAACCTTTGAGGCGTGAAGTCTTTCCTCCTTCATTGCCGAAAGGCAGCGGGAAAATACCGCTTCGCCGATAAGAGTAAGGGGAATTCCCTCGTCAAGGGCGGCAAATACCGTCCATTTACCCGTCCCCTTCTGACCGGCGGTGTCAAGGATTTTTTCGGCAAGAGGGGTGCCGTCCTCGTCGTTATAGGCAAGTATGTCCCTTGTTATTTCGATAAGGTAGCTTTCCAGCTCACCTTTGTTCCATTCCTCAAAGACTTTGTGCATTTCGGGGTAGGAAAGCCCTAACATATCCTTCATAAGGTGGTATGCTTCGCAGATTAGCTGCATATCCCCGTATTCAATGCCGTTATGCACCATTTTAACAAAGTGGCCTGCGCCCCCTTCCCCCACCCAGTCGCAGCAGGGGGAGTCGTCGTCAACCTTGGCGGCTATGGCCTGAAAGATGGGTTTAATATACTCCCACGCCTGTTTTGAACCTCCCGGCATTATGGAAGGACCCTTCAGCGCTCCTTCCTCTCCCCCGGAAACACCGGTGCCGATATACAAAAGTCCCTTGGATTCAAGGTATTCCCACCGCCTTGCGGTATCGGGGAAATGGGAGTTTCCCCCGTCTATAACTATATCCCCCTTTTCAAGGAGGGGTATAAGCTGTTCGATCATGTCGTCAACAGCTTTTCCCGCCTTTATCATAAGCATGATTTTACGGGGCTTTTTAAGGGTGGAAACCAGTTCCTCAAGGGAATAAGTACCGGTAATGTTTTTCCCCTTGGCCCTGCCGCTTATAAAGTCGGTAACCTTTGAGGCGGTGCGGTTGAAAACCGAAACGGCAAAGCCCTTGCTTTCCATGTTCATTACCAGGTTTTCCCCCATAACCGCAAGGCCGATAAGTCCGATGTCCGATTGTTTCATACAAGATCCTTCCTTTGTGAACGGAATGCAAAATCAGAATTTCTGCTCTGGCGATATTCCTTCATTTTTTCAAGAATTACATAGGGTATTTCAAGATTGCCGTAGCCCCTGCCTATGGCGATATGGGGCTTGAAAGCGCCGTGGAAGTCGGTGCCCCCCGAAAGGATAAGTCCCGATTCCTCTGCAAGGCTTTGATAATCCCTTTCCATCTGGGGGGTATAGTCGGTGTAATAGCCCTCCACCCCCGCAAGACCGGCGTTTTTAAGTTTAATCAAAAATTCCTTAAGTTCCGGCAGGGGCTTTTTGGTTAAGTGAAGATGAGCCAAAAAGGCTATCCCCCCGGCGTTGTTTATAAGTTCCACCGCCTGAATGTCGGTCAGCGCCTGCTTTTTGGAATAGGCGGATTTACCCACATTAAGGTATTGCTCGAAGGCTTCCTTAACCGAAGGCGCATACCCCTTTTTAACCATAACCTTGGCAAAGTGAGCCCGGCAGAGGATGTCGGTTTCGGCTTCCGCCTCCACCTCCTCCATGGTTATGTCAAAGCCCAGTTCGTTGAGCTTGCGGCAGGTTTCAACCTCCCTTTCGTATCGCACCTGTTTGGCATATTCAAGGGCTTTTTGTAACTCCCGGTTGTTTATGTCAATGAAATAACCTAAAATATGGGTTTCGGTGTCGGATACCGCCGAAAGCTCAACGGCGGGGATAACCTCCACACCGGTTTTTTTACCCTCCTCCACCGCCTCGGCGACACCGGATATGCTGTCGTGGTCGGTAAGGGCAATGGCGGAAAGCCCGGAATCTTTTGCGTGGGACACCAGTCGGGAGGGCGTCATTGAGCCGTCGGAACAGGTGGAGTGGGTATGCAGATCAATTACTTTCAATTCTTTTCACCTTCAGTTGCCTATCCAGCCGTCAACAATGCCGGATACATCGCTGCCTATAAT
>DBQR01000045.1:0-50394 GCA_002305335.1 Clostridiales bacterium UBA1389 | reverse complement strand
TTTGTCCCCCCGTTTCGGCGATGGCATACACATAGCTTACGCATTTGGATTCGGTTTCGGCCTTTTCCTCCGTCATTCCGGCGGCGTTCCCTAAGTTGGTTATATATGAGGACATCATTTCCGATATCTTGTCTGAGGAATCCCCTTTGATACCGTATTCGTCAAGGAGGTCGGGGGTTATAAAGGCGGAAATAATGTCGGCGGATGCCGGGTCGGTGTTTTCGGTAAACCAGAGAATTGCCTCTGCGGCGGAGGCATTCCTGTCGGAAACCGCCTTGGCGAAATCAACCGTCTTGATTATTGAGGCAAACAGGTTTTCATAGTCGCCTTCGGCGTTCAATATCTTTTCAATGGATTCCCCGGTAAAGACGTTCATTTTTACTGCCTTTTCCGAACGTAAAAATACCTCAATAAGGGGTTTTACCCGGTTACCCAAAATCCGGCTTTTTTTGGCGTTGTCAAGGGCTTTTCCCATTGAAACAAAGTCGGAATTCAATATATCGTTATCATTGATTGACTTTACGAAACCGATAATAAGCACCGCGGTGTCTTCGATAAGCAGGGATTCCCGTATTATTTCCTCACTGTCAAGGTCGGGGAGCTGGGAGTTATCGATATTCAGGGTGTTGCTGCCGGTTCCCATGCTTTCCGCCGCGCTTTCAAAGGCGGTGTTTACCAGCCCTGCCGTAAGGGAACGGAAGCGGTTGTAGGAATAAACCGTTTCCACAACCCCGGAAATAAGCCCCTTTCTTGACACAACCTCCATAATGTCGGATTCCTTGGAAAACAAATCAAAGGCGGAATGGCTTTCAAGCACACCGAAAAGCTTGGCGGTGGTCTTAACGTCATTTTTAACCGCTTTGCCGTCGGTCTTTGAAAGGATGTCAAGCATTTCGCCTATCATGGCGTTGTCTTTGTCGCTGTCGGAAAGGCTGATTCCGGCAAAACTGCCTTCATTCATAAGGCCGGTTGCGGCATTTGAAATCACTTCCCCGGCGATTAGGCATAAAAGGTCGGCATCTTCAAGGGTTGCCGCCACGTTTTCCAGGGCTTTTGCCTGGTCTTCGCCGTAGTCTTTGATATTTTCGGAAATAAGGGGCATCAATGCGGAATAAAGTTTTGCCACGGCGTTCAGTTCGTCGTTAAGCCTGCCTTTTGTGCCGTCGATTCTGACCGTCATAAGGGTGTTAAACAGGGGTTTTCCGGGGATGCCTGCCAGCATAAAGACGGGATTTTTCGACAGGGGGGAAACAATATACTCCCGTCCGTCCCTTATATACCTTATGACATTATCGTCGTTTGTTTCGTCCTTCAGTATATTCTCGGTAATTTCGTTTGCTAAATCAAGTCCTCCCGCCATGGGGAAGAAAAACACACTAATTATGGCAAAGGCGGTGATTAGGGAAATCAGTATTCCCCATATACGGTCGCCCTTCGGCTTTTGCTTTGTTTCAAGATAATTTACAAGTTTTTTTGCGGGGATTTTCAAAGCAGGCAGGCATACCAAAAAGAAAACCCAGAATAAAACAAAGGCAGTGAAAACCCTTGCCGTTTCCTCCGCTAAATTAATAAGGGAGGGGGAAGCTTTTACCACATCCTCCGGTATGGCTTTTTCCAAAATACCGGAAAGCGGGATAAAGGCTTTTAAAATATAGGAAAAAACCACCGCAAAAAACAAGGAAAGGATTACGGACGCGATTATCCTTGCTAACTTGGCAAGGGATTTATATGTGCCCTTCCTGAAGCCCTCAAACAGGCATATGCCCAATATAACGATGCCGGCGAAAATAAAAAACCATGAAATAATATTTACGATTGATTCAATGACCATAATAACCCCGCTTTTTACATTTTTAATTCCGACAAGGCTTTATCCAGTCTTGTCAGTGCGTCCTTTATTACCCCGCCGGGACAGGCAAGGTTTAACCTTACGAAGCCCGAACCGCCGGTGCCGAAGGCATAGCCCTGGCTCGGGAAGATATAAGCACTTTCGTTCATAAACTTTTCCAGCGCTTTATTATCCATACCCAGAAAATTGAAATCTATCCACTGAAGATAGGTGCCCTGAAGGTCATAAACGACTTCTTTTTTTATTTTTTCCCCGAAGAAGTTTTCCACAAGGGTCTTATTTGAATTTACAAGATTTATAAGTTGGGTAAGCCAGTCTTCGCAGTGGCGGTAGGCCGATATAGTCACCGGATAGGCAAAGGCGTTAAGGGTGAAAAAGCCCTTTGCTTTATTAAACAACCTTCTTCTGTTTTCATCGGGAATGAATATATTGGAACACTGAAGCCCCGCCAAATTGAAGGTTTTGGAAGGAGAGGTGCATACGGCGGAGTTTAGCAGATATTTTTCCTCGAAGGTAGCAAGGGAGGTATGCCTGTACCCCGGCATAATAAGGTCAAAGTGGATTTCGTCGGAAATGATAAATACATTGTACCTGTAGCAGATTTCGCAGATGTTTATAAGTTCCTCTTCGGTCCACACCCTCCCTACCGGGTTGTGGGGGGAGCAGAGTATAAACAGCTTTACCTTTTCGTCGGCACATTTTCTTTCGAAATCTTCAAAGTTAAAATTATAAGTGTTCCCGGCGGGGACAAGGGGGGATTCCACAACAATCCTGCCCGCCTGCTTTACGGCTAACATGAAGGGATAATAAACGGGAGGGTTTATAATAACCTTATCCCCTTTTTTAGTGTAAAGCCTAACCATATCGAATAACGCCGAAACCACCCCGGGGGTTAACACAAACCATTCCCTTTTGGGGGAAAAGCCGTGACGTCTTTCCATCCACCTTATGACTTCGTCGAAATATTCCCCGGTGGGCTCGGTATAACCTAAAACGCAGTTGTCAAGCCAGCCCTTCAAGCTCTCCCTTATGGGTTCGGCAAGGGGGAATTCCATATCCGCCACCGACAGGGGAATAACCCCTTGGGGGACGTCAATCCCCCTGTCTGAAAACATATTCCATTTTTCGCTGCCGGTATTCCGCCGGTCGGTTATGGTTTCAAAGTCGTATTTCTTCATTTTTTCCTGTATTCTGTAAAGTAAAAGCCGAGACCGCCTTCGGTGTCGGTTTCCGGGTCACTTTCCTGCCTTTCGCCTACAAAGACGCATTCCCAGCTATTATCCTTATCAAGGTTGGGTATATAGACATCCTTTGGAAAGGATTTGTCGAATTTTGTCACATAACCCGTATCGCAGAAGGGTATAAGCTGGTTGTAAACCGAAGCGCCGCCTATAACAAACACGTCGTCGGTGTTATACTTTTTAAGTTCCTCCCATAGTTCGTCAAGGGAGTGAACCACCGTCGCCCCTTCGATTTTACAGTTTTTGTCCCAGTTAAGTATTATGTTGGTCCGGTTCGGGAGGATTTTCTCTTTGGGGAAGGTAGCAAGGGTATTGAAGCCGTAAACCACCGCCTTTTTTTCGGTAAGCTTACGGAAATTGACCAAATCCGCCCTTACCCGGGCAAGAAGGTCCCCTTTGTTGCCTATTCCCCATTCCCTATCCACCGCTACAATAAACTTCATCTTTTTTCCTTTCTAAACCGCAACCTCATATTTTCCTATGCTTTCCCCGTGACGGTAGTCGGTGACGGTAAAGCTTTCGGGGGTGAAGTCGTAAAAGTCTGTTATGGTTTTATCCAGTTCCACCTTGGGGGAAGGATAGGGAGTCCGCTTGATAAGTTCCTCCACAATGGGGATATGCCGGTCGTAAATATGGCAATCGGAAATAACATGCACCAGTTCCCCCGGCTTAAGGTCTGAAACCTGGGCTATCATCATTACAAGGGCGGCATACTGGGCTATATTCCAGGCGTTTGCCGCCAACATATCCTGGGAACGCTGATTTAATATGGCGTTAAGCCTTCCGTCAAGCACATTGAAGGTTACCGAATAGGCACAGGGGTACAAAGCCATTTCATGAAGATCGGCGAAGTTATATATATTCGTCATTATCCGCCTTGAACAAGGGTTATGCTTAAGGTCGTAAAGCACCCGGTCAACCATGTCGAATTCCCCTTCTTTGTACCTGTGCTTCACCCCCATCTGATAACCGTAGGCTTTGCCTATGGAGCCGCTTTCGTCCGCCCAGGCGTCCCAGATGTGGCTTCTTAAGTCTTTGACATTGTTGGACTTTTTCTGCCATATCCACAAAACCTCATCAACGGCGTTCCGTAAAGGGACGGGACGGATTGTAAGTAAGGGGAATTCCTTTGAAAGGTCATACCGGTTAACCACGCCGAAAACCTTTTTGGTGTAGGCGGGGGTACCGTCGAACCATTTGGGACGCACCTTTTCGTCGGTAACCCAACAGCCCCTTTCGAGAATTTCCTTACAGGTGTTTATAAAAGCGGTATCCGCAGAACCCATTAAATTTTCCTCCTTGCGATTTCAATCATTTTTACTGCCCTGCCGAAGTCGGCGTTTGCGGGGTATTCGCAACCGGTGGCAAGGATAAAGCCGGTGTCCCCCATTTGGGAAATATGCTCTTTGCAAAAGCTTTCCCATTCCTCATCGCTGCCGTACACCGCTTTGGTGGGGGGAACGCAGCCGATTAGGGTTACCCTGTCGCCGTATTTTGCCCTGCATTCGGCAAAATCCTTACAGTCGTCGGGGGGATATAAAAAGGAAACGGCGTCGGGTTTCATAAACTCTATCTGGGCGTCGAAATAGATTTTTTGCCCGCAGTTATGGATAAGCACCTTTTTCCCCTTTTGACGGATGGTGTCGGCAAGGATGCGGGAATATTCCCCTTCGGCGTTTTTCCACATTTCCTTTGACATAATCGAGCCGGAGGCATACAATGTGTCAAGCATTACCCCGTCAACGCCGGTATCGCAGACCGCCTTTGTATATTCCGCAAGGGTTTTGGTTATCTCTCCGCAGGCGGTGTACACCCTGTCGGGACAGTCGTACATATCCATAAACATTTCCTGTTGTCCCCGGCACATGGATAACACCCCCAAAGGGCCGAACACAAAGGCGAAAACCGGGATTTCACTGCCGATTTCGGCCACGATGAGCTTAAGGGTATCTATGTAAAAGTTCATCCTTTTTGAGGTTTTATAGTCAACTTCGGCTATTTTTGAGTATTTATCGACATCCTTTATCAGTCGATGTGAATAGTCGGGGTGAGCCGCTTCGTTTTCGGGGAATACAACCCTTTGTCCCCATGCGTCGCATTCTATGGAAAGGTCAACCAAAACGGTAAGACAGTCCAGGTCAAAATCCCTTGCCCCTTTTACAAAAGCCTTAGCGCATTCCCCGGCGTCCGTTGACCAGACCGGATAGGAAACCCCGGTTATTTTACGGGTTATGCCGCAAAGCAGGGGGGATACGGGGATAACGCCGGTATGTTCGTGTTTTAATGTTTTTTCGATAAGTTCCTTTTTATTCATCTGCCAATCAGCTCCACGGCTTTTTCCGCCGCGGTGGCGGCGTCGGGGGTGTAAAGGTCTGCCCCGGTTTCTCTGCAGAAATCCTCATTCAAGGGCGCTCCCCCCACCATTATTTTAACCTTTTCCCTAATGCCCGCTTTCTTTGCTTCCTCCACCACGTTTTTCATTTCCTGCATTGTGGAGGTTAAAAGGGCGGAACAGCAGATAATATCGGCGTTTTTGTCTATGGCTTCGTTTACGAATTTTTCGGCGGGGACCGAAACGCCTAAATCGAACACCTCAAGCCCCTTGCCTTCCAGCATTATTTTAACCAAATTTTTGCCTATATCGTGAAGGTCTCCCTTTACGGTGCCGATGATAACCCTTCCCTTTGCCCTTTTGCCTTCGGCAAGATGGGGCTTTAAAATCGAGGTGGCCCTGTTCATCGCCCTGGCGGCGACAAGCACCTCCGGTACGAAAATTTCGTTGTTTTTGAATTTCGCCCCCACGATATCCATTGCGGGAAGCAGGGCTTTTTCAAGTATTTCTCCGGCGGAACAGCCTTCGGCAAGGGCTGACAAAACATATTTTTCGGTATCTTCGGCTTTTCCCTTCTGAACGGCGGTTGAAATGTCATCAAAAACAGCCATATAAAACTCCTTTTAATAAAATGTATTGTAAAACGCCAAATCTTATTGTAAAATGATTAAGCTGAAATAACAAAAAGGCAGTGTTTTATAAAATGAAAATTACCGTAAAACATTCGGGTAAAACCTTTGAAAAAGAATACGACGGTCCGGTGTTTCTGATTCATGTGCTTAAGGACCTTGGCATATATATTCCCGCCGTCTGCAACAGCAGGGGAATCTGCGGAAAATGCGTCGTCGAAGCGCATGGGATTTTATCGCCTTCAACCGAAAAGGAGAGGGATTTATTCGGCGAAAAGAAAAATTTTCGCCTTGCCTGTACCACAAAAGCCTTAGGCGACGTTCAAATAATTTATAACACATTTGTTAAAGGAATGCAAGTACTAACGGGGGGAATATCCCCTGATATACAAATAAAACCTGACATCGGAACAGGGGTTGCCATTGATATAGGCACCACCACCGTCGCCGCGGAATCCTTTGACCTTGCCACCGGGGAAAATATTCAAACCTTTACATACGAAAACCCCCAGCGCGCCTACGGGGGGGACGTAATGACGAGAATGGAATTTGCCGAAAAAGGGGGGCTTGAAACCCTTAAAAGGCTGATAAACGGCGTTATTGACGAAATAATCGAAAAATCAAAGGCAAAAAAGGTTGTGATTTCCGGGAACACCGCAATGCTTCATTTCGCCGCCGGACTTTCAACCAACAATATGTCGAAAGCCCCCTTTGTACCCGAAAGTCTTTTCGGGTATGAAACCGGCGGCAAATACTTTTCCCCCTGTGTTTCCGCCTATTTCGGTTCGGATATTTTAAACGGCATAATGGCCGCCGGAATGGAAAAAAACTTCCCTTCAATAATCGCCGACATAGGCACCAACGGAGAGATGGCCCTGTTTGACGGTCAAAAATACTACTGCTGTTCCACGGCGGCGGGGCCCTGCTTTGAAGGCTACGGCATTGAAAAGGGAATGCCGGCGGTTAATTCGGCGATCAACCGGGTATATATCGAAAACGGAAGTCTTAAATATACCGTCATGGGAAAGGAAAAACCCGAGGGAATCTGCGGCAGCGGACTTGCCGACTATGCCGCCTACCTTCTGGAGCTCGGCATAATCGATAAAACCGGTTTTATGGCGGAAAACCATTATCTTTGCGAAAATGTGTATATTACCCCTAAGGATATAAGAAACCTTCAGCTGGCAAAAGCGGCGATTAGGGCGGGGATCGAAACCCTGCTTGAAGTAAGCGGTACCAGGGGAAAAATAAAGGCCTTCTTCCTTTCGGGGGGACTTGGCAATTCGGTAAATGTCAATTCCGCCGTCGGGTTGGGACTTATTCCAAAGGAATTTGAGGATATTTCAATCCCTGCCGGGAACACCTCCCTTTCGGGGGCGGCGGCAACCCTGCTGGATGAGAGCTATTTAAACAAGGCGAAAGAAACAGCAAAAAAATGTGAAGTGATTGAGCTTGCCGACAGCGAAATCTTCGGGGAATACTTTATTAAATATATGAAATTCGGGGAGTAAACCATGGAAAAATTATTCGATATTATCGACAGCCTTTCGGGGGAGTATGTTGAATTTTTAACCGACATCTGCAACATCGAAAGCAAGTCGGACAACAAGGAAGGCCTTGACAGGGTCTGGGAGATAATAAAAAGCCACGGAATTCAACGGAGTTATGACATAAAGGAGCTTATCCTTGAGAAGGCGGGGAACGTGCTTTCATTAACCTATAATCCAAAGGGGGAAAAGCCCCATGTCTGCCTTTCCGCCCATATGGATACAGTATTTGACAAGGGTGAATTCGGTTATCCCCCGGTAAAGCGGGCGGGGGATATGCTGTACGGCCCCGGGGTTATCGACTGCAAGGGGGGTATTGCGGTTTCCCTGCTTGCGATAGACGCCCTCCGCCGCTACGGATATAACGACCGGCCGGTTAAATTTATCCTTCAAAGCGACGAGGAGGTGGAATCGGTAAACTCCGAGGGAAAAACCATCGAATTTATGATAAACGAAGCCAAAGGCGGGGCCGCCTTTTTCAACTGCGAGGGAAAGACAAAGGGTTATATCACCACGAAAAGAAAGGGTATTATAAGGCTTTGCCTTGATATTAAGGGGAAAGCCGCCCATGCGGGGGATTATTTTGAAGGTATTTCAGCCATTAGAGAAGCAGCCTATAAGATAATCGACCTGGAAGGCAAAAGCCTAAAGGGGGGTATCACCTACAACTGCGGGGTGATACACGGGGGCACCGCCCTGAATGTTGTCCCCGACACCTGCAAGGTATATATCGACGTGCGGATAAACAACCAAGAGGAATACGAATTTGCCATGGAGGAGGTTAAAAAGACGGCGGCTACCGTCTTTGTACAGGGTACTTCCTGCGAGGTTTTGCATGTAAGCCACCGCAAGCCCATGGAACGCACCGGGGCGAATGTCAGTCTGTTCAACCATATAAACAAAGTTTCCCGAAAGTACGGTTTTGGAGAACATAAGGAATGTTTCTCAAACGGGGGCTCCGACGCGGCATATACCACTTTGGCGGGGATTGCCACCGTTGACGATGTGGGTCCCATCGGCGGGAAATACCACACCAAGGAGGAATGGTGTTACATCCCCTCAATAGCCGAATCGGCAAAGCTGCTGGCAGCATCGATAATCGAACTGGACTAATTTTAAAAAGGAATCTGTATGAAACTGCTCTGGAAATTCGGAAGTAAAGCAATCCGCTATAAAACCCATTATATCATTGCCATCGTTTCCACCTTTATTTTAACCCTTTTAAATCTTGCCGCCCCCAAGCTGTTGTCGGACATCACGGGGGTGGTAAAGGACGGGGTGGAAAAAGCGGAGCTGAACAAAATATTAGGTCTTTCCCTTTTCCTCCTCGGCATTTACCTTGTAAGGGTGCTTTTCAACTTTCTTTCGGCCTTCTTTTCCCATAAGGCGGCCTGGAACTTGGTGGGGGACGTAAGAAAGCTTATGTACGACAAGCTCCAAAGCCTTTCCATGGGCTTTTACCACGACAAGCAGACCGGCGACCTTATGAGCCGGATTGTAAACGACACCAACTGTCTTGAGCTGCTGTACGCCCACATAATCCCCGAATTCGTAACCAATATCGTAACGGTTACAGGGGTTATGATAATTTTGTTTTCAATTAACTTCAAGCTTGCCCTTCTGACCTGCATACCCATACCCATAGTCTTTGCCATGGGGTTTGTTTATACCAAAAAAATACTCCCCTACTTCAGAAAGGACCAGCAGGTTACCGGCGAGCTTAACGCCATGCTGCAGGACAATATATCGGGGATGCAGGTGATTCAGGCCTTTGCCAGGGAAAAGGAGGAATCCGGAAAAATATCCCGCAAGGTTGCCGAAAGCGTAAAGGCCATGCTAAAAGCCCTTAAACTTTCGGGGATATTCAACCCTTCGGTAAACTTCGTGTCCTCCGCCGGAACGGTTATCGTGGTGGCGGCAGGGGGCTGCCTTGCCTACCTGAATGAGGTGGATGTTGAGGATATCGTTGCCTTTCTGTTGTATCTTGCCCTATTCTATGCCCCCGTGGCGGGATTGGCGGTTCTCCTTGAAAACGCCCAGCGGGCATACGCCGGCGCCGAAAGGGCAATGCTTATCCTTGACAGCGACGAGGAAATAAAGGAAGCCGGAAATGCAGCAGAAATGCCCCGTCCCGGAGGGGATATTAAATTCGAAAACGTAACCTTCGGCTACAACGGCGGCGAAAAGGTGCTGGAAAATGTGTCCTTCGAATGCAAAGCCGGCCAGATGGTTGCCTTCTGCGGTCCCACCGGGGTGGGGAAAACCACCCTGTCAAAGCTGGTGGCAAGGTTTTACGACCCCCAGTCGGGGAGGATATTAATCGACGGGGAGGATATAAGGAACTTTACCCTAAGCTCACTGAGGAAAAATATTGCCCCGGTGCTTCAGGACACCTTTCTGTTCAACGGCACCATAGCCGAAAATATAGGCTACGCCAGGGAAAACGCCACCATGTCGGAAATCGAGGAGGCGGCGAAGGCGGCCTATATCCATGATGAAATAATGGCAATGCCGGAAGGTTACAATACCAAAGTGGGGGAAAGAGGGCTAAAGCTGTCGGGCGGTCAGAAACAGCGGATATCCATAGCAAGGGCGATCGTCTGTAACGCCCCCATAATCATCCTTGACGAAGCCACCGCTTCGGTGGACGCCGAAACCGAAAGGAAAATACAGGAGGCCATAAATTCCCTTATGGGAAAACGCACCATCTTTGTTATCGCCCACCGGCTTTCCACCATTAGAAACGCCGATAAAATAATCGTCCTTGAAAACGGAAAAATCGCCGAAAGCGGAAGCCACGATGAACTTATTTTACGAAAGGGCTTGTACTGCAAAGCCCATGAAATTCAGAAATCGGGTTTGAATTTATGATAGAAAAAACAAAAAAGCCGGTTATCGGCTTTGCCTGCTCATATAATCAAGAGAAAAAACAGATATTCGTAAATAAATCCTATTTTGACGCCGTTATGAAATCCGGCGGAATTCCGGTAGCCCTACCCTATGTTGAGGATTCCGACACCGCAGCGGAGGTAATTTCCCGCCTTGACGGCATTGTGTTTGCCGGGGGGGTGGATGTAAATCCTTTTAAATACGGGGAGCAAATACATGAAAAATGCGGGGAAATAAGCGATATTCGGGATTTGTCGGAAAGTATATACATAAAGGCCGCATTAAACACAAATATTCCCATACTCGGTATCTGCCGGGGGATACAAGCGATTAACGCCTTTTTAGGGGGAACACTTTATCAGGACATCCCTTCCCAGTTACCCGCCAGCCTGAATCACGAAAAAGGGGCAGCCCATGAAATTGAGGTTGTCCCCGAAAGTTTGTTTTATAAAATTATAGGTGAAAGTAAAATAACCGTAAACAGCTATCACCATCAGGCTGTTAAAATTTCGGCAAAGGGGATTGTCCCCGTTGCCTTCTCCCCCGACGGGATTGTTGAGGCGGCGGAGTTTGAGGGAAGGGAAAATTTCCTTGCGGTGCAGTTTCACCCGGAGGTGGGCTTTGACGGCGATTCGAATTCAAAAAAGCTTTTCGGGTGGTTTGTATCGGAATGTATCAGCTTTCGTAAATGCCGCTGAACTCCCCCCAGATTTCCTCCCCCGGAGGGTAAGAAACAAATTCAAGCAGCTTTTTACTCACAGGATTGCAAAATTCCAGCCTGTATGCCCAAAGGGCTAAACCGGACTTGTGAATGCTGCCGTATTTCCTGTCGCCGTACAGGGGTTTTCCCCTTGAGGCAAACTGAACCCTGATCTGATGGGTACGCCCGGTAACAAGGGCTATTTTCGCAAGGGAACAATTATCATTTACCGCAATTATGCTGTATTCGAGAACGGCTTGCTTAACGCCTTTCCGTTGACTTTTCACAACATAAGTGCGGTTTTTTGTTTTGTCGTGGAAGAGAAGGTCGGCAAGCCTGCCGGCCGCCGGCGTTATCTCCCCTTCGATTACCGCAAGGTATTCCTTTTTAAAACGGTCTTCCCTTACCTCTTCCGAAAGGAAAGCCGCGGATTTGCTGTTTTTTGCCATGACCATAAGGCCGCCGGTGTCCCTGTCAAGCCGGTGGACCGGGAAATACCCCTTTTCTTGGGCAATCTTTTCCGAATCCTCTCCCCGGGCTTTTATAAAAACGATTATATTTTCGTCTTCAAATACTGTTTCGGGCATAGAAATCCCCCTTTTAGGCTATTTTAGCATCCTGCCCGATTTCTTTCAATAAGTTTTTTGGAAAATGAAACCTTTTTGACTGTTTTTCCGTATATATTGTTGAGGAGTAATGATTGTAAATTATTTGCGGAAGGGATTTTATGAAACACAATAAACATATTTTCAGAATTGCCTGTGTCGTACTGGCGGCGGTTTTTCTCTTTTCCTGCGGGAAAAGCGGTTTGGAAAATTCCCAAGACGAAAGTTCGGCATATATTCCCTCCAATGACGACCTTATAAACAAGGGCGGTTTTGATCTTACCGGAGGAAGTTACGTTTCGGAAGGGCTGGTATTAAAACTGCCGGATTCCCTTCAAAAAGTCAACATAACCCCCATGAATACAACGGGAAGGATAATCCCCGTTGACGAAAATTTCCTTATCGAAACCGACGGGGTTATAGAAACCGGGGAGCTTTCCAAGTACGTTTCCCTTTCCCCGAACGTAAATTACACCCTGACGAAACTTTCGGACAAAAAATTTAAACTTTCCCCCGCCTCTTCCCTTCGGTCGGGAAAACTCTACCGGCTGGTTGTGGGGGACAAGGACAACCCCGCCTATTCCTTTGCCTTTCAAACCGAAAGCAGTCTTTTGATTAAAGGATTAATACCCGGCGGCGACGTAATAAACGTACCGACGGATACCGGAATCGAAGTTCAGTTTTCCGAATCGGTTTACGGCAACGATTTTGAGAAATTCATTGAAATATCCCCCGCCACGGAGGGAAGCTTCAACCTTTATCCCGGCGGTAAGACGGTGGTTTTTGTCCCCAAAACCGGCCTTGAGGAAAACACGGTTTACACGGTTACCGTCAAAAAGGGAATAACCTCCACATCCGGGAAAACCCTTGAGGAGGGAAGAACCGTTGTCTTCAGGACAAAGAGTTCCGTAAATGAAAAAGGACTGATTAATTTCGCCATATCCTACAACGACAGGACCTTCCATTCAAGCCAGTATCCCATTATCACCTGTTCGGGAAAAAGCGAAATACCTATCACTGTAACCGCGGATATTTACAGATATAATTCCGCCTATGAAGCCATTGAGGCAAAAAAGGGTTACGAAGAAAAGAGGGCGGAATACTTTTTAAAGGGGGAAACCTATTTCTACCCCACCGAGGGCCTTACCAAAGTCACCACCTGGGAAAAGAATTATGATTCTCTTGCAAGGATAGGGTATCTCGAGCTTCCCAAGCTGGATAAAGGCTGCTATCTCGTAAATGTCACGGTTTCCGGTAAACACGGTTCGCAGACCGTTAAGAAAGTCCTTCAGACCGAATTTATCGTGTCAGACCTTTTCATATATACCGAAGGCTGCGACGGCAGTCTGCTGGTCTGGGTAAACGAGAATGACGCGGTTGCGGAAGGGGCAACCGTAAAGGGCGAAAGCTTTATAAGAAACAACAGCCTGAGTGTCGCAGATAAAATCAAATACGCCTCCCTTTCGGGAAAAACCGACAACAGCGGTGTCTGCCTGCTTGAAACCGGAAACGATGATTCCGCCTATATAATAATTTCTCATAACGGTGACGAGGCCTATGCCTGTGTTTCCACATGTCCGGAATATAATCGGACAAATTATTTCAGCTTTGTTTATTCCGACCGGGAAACCTATTTCCCGACAGATACGATTAACCTCTTCGGGGTAATAAATCCGGTAAAATCCGGCGGTAAAATCCCCGAAAAACTGTATGTAAACGTATATCCGTATATTGATTCCGACGAAATAACCGTTAATAAGGACGGTACCTTCGAATGTTCCCTCGATATAGAGAACAATCAAGCCGGTTCACTCGTTTTCACATTCAGAGACAAGGACGAAAATGTTCTGTTTTACAAATTTGTTTCCGTCACAAAAGAAGATAAACCCGTTTATAAAGCTTCCCTGGAATTTGACAAGCCCTTTTATGTAAGGGGGGACACCGGCAGAGTAACAATTAAAGCCGCCTTTTTCGACGGCACTCCCGCCCCCAAACTGAAATTCAACGTCTCTTGCAATCAGATATTGCAAAACAAGGTGCTGACCACCGATGAAAACGGAAATGCCTTTGTCAACTTCACCATCCCGGACACCATCGGAAATCAGCAGACCTCAACCTATCCTGTTTACCTTTACTTTTCGGCAGTCCTTACCGGTGAGGAAACCGCTTTACTTTCGGTCTATGATTCGGTTATCTACTTCCACAGTAATGTTTATTTAACCGGAACACGGATAAACTCCTCTTACAGCGAAATTTATCTCAACAAGGTGGATACTTCCAGAATCACCGGCAAAAACGACGCCACCTTTGAAAACACCGTTGGTCAGCCCGCAGAGGGCAGAGTATCAATAATCCTTAAGAAGTTCGAACACAAGAAGAGGTATTCCAGCACCTATTATAACCCCATTACCAAAACCAGTACGGTGATATATGACTACTACACCGAGGAAACCGTTATAAAGGACTATACCGAAAGCTTTAAAAACGGGGTTATTAAGCTTGAGCATATAAAGGCGGACAAAAATTTTTCCGGCTATTATATGTACGAAGTTTATTACTCCAACCCGGTAACTGATAATACCTATACCTACAGCCTGTTTGCCCTTAAATCCGAAGAGACGGACGGTTATTACAATCGAACCCCCCGGTATGCGGTTGTAACCGACAAAACCGAATATTCGGTGGGGGAAACGGTAAATGTCCATGTGGAATACGACAACAAGCCGATTGACAGAAAAGTACTTTACACCGTTTACAGCCAGGGCAGATATATGTATGCCTATACCGACAGTTTAGCCTTTGAGTTTAAGGATGACTTTGTGGCGGGAGTAAGGGTTTATGTCACTTTTATTGACGGCGATTACTCCATAAATCAGCAGAGTTCGAAAACCATCTATTACGATTACGTCAACAATTCCTCCCTTGACGTAGAGGTCGAAACCGACAAGACTGCCTACAAACCCGGCGAAAACGCCACCGTAAAGATAAAAGCGGGGGAAGCCGGTGCCACGGTTATACTATCGGTGGTTGACGAGGCCTGCTTTGCCATACAAGACCAGACGGTAAATGCCCTGGCGCAATACTACAGGTCGGGTTTAAATAAGAATTACCCCATTTCCCTTAATTATAGATTCTCTTCAGGATACGAAGACTACTTTATCAAAACAATCGGTAATTATGATGCCGATGGATATCTCAGTGTAGAGGAATCTTCGGACGGAGAAACGAAGTCCGTTACTTCAACCGATATAAGGGAGAGATTTGAAGATAATCCCGTATTTGAAATCTTTACCCTTGACAAAAAGGGTGAAGGGGTGTTTAACTTTGAAATCCCCGACAATATCACCCAGTGGCGGATAACCGTTATTGTCCTGTCAAACCAGGGCTCGGACAAACTTTCGGGGATGAAGATAGGCCACAGTGTTTCCGACGTTATATGCACACTCCCCTATTTCATAAATGTGTCTGCCTGCGAAAAATATATTACCGGCGACGACATTTCGGTTTCGGCAAGGTCCTACGGCAGTTATCTTAATGGAATCAAGGAAGTAACCTATATTGCCCGGCTTTATGACGAACAGGATATGCTTTTATCTACTAAAGCGGTGGCGGTTGATTCCAACGAGTACGCCAGATTCAATTTCGGCAAGTTTGAAAAAGGTTCCTATTATGTCACGGTTGAGGGCAAATGCGACACCTATTCCGACGGGGTTAAAGCATACCTTCTGGTTGCCGACACCGGCGTTTTCATGGAAGTGATAAAGGATATTCCGGTTGAGGATATACACACAATAAATCCCCAGGCATATCCCGTAAGTCTTTCCTTCTATGACGACACCTATAACGACTTTATAAAGGTTGCCCGCAGAATTACCTGTGGCTATTCCGAAAGAAGCGACACGGTGGCCGCTAATTTTGTGGGAAATGATGCTTTGTCCAAGCTGTTCGGCTGGGATTACGACAAGAGCAGGGCAATCAGCCTTCTTTCCTCCTATTACGGCTTTATACCTCTGGTTTCATACGGGGAGGGGGATGTTGAGCTTACCGCTAAAATCTGCGCTGTGGCACCGGACTGCTTTACGCCGGTTAAAAGGAACTATATCATCAATCAGTTTTATAACTTCCTTGAAAAAGAGGAATACATTGATGACATTGAGCTTGCCGCCTCTTTGTTGGGACTTGCGGCGTTGGGTGAGCCGGTGTTAAACGACTTGACCTTTATCGCTTCCCACTGCGAGGATTTTTCGACCGAAGCAAAACTCTACCTTTGCGCCGCCTTTGCCTATTTAGGTGACTTTTCCTCCGCAAAGCTTATTTACAACGCCTTGTACGATGAATACGCCAAGACCGAGGGCGACAGGCTTTACTTTAAAGGCGGCAGCATTGAGGAATCGATAAAGCTTACCTCCCTTGCTCTCCTTTCCGCCTCCCTGGTTTCAAAGGCCGACGCCGGCAGGATGGTAAATTATATCATGAACAACGAATCCTTTCTTGACCAGTACATCCTTGAACTGGCTTCCTATGTAAGGTTCTTTATGCCTGCCGAAATAAAAAATTCCTCCTTCACCTACCGGATAGGTGACGTGGAGGAACAGGAAATAACCCTTTCCGCAGGGAGAGTTTATACCCTTACTCTTACAAAGAAAGAGCTGGCAAACTTAAAGATTATATCCTGCGACAGGGCAATTACGGTTAAAGCCCGCTACTTCGGGACGGCGGAGGACGCCACCGACGGCAAAGCCAAAAGCGAAAAGCTTAGTATTTCAAAAACCATAAAACCCTATGATACCAATCTTGGCATTTATCGGGTAACCATAAAATATTCCGGTAAAACCAACAACAGTTATGCCTATTATACCCTTTCCGACTGCATACCCGCCGGCGCGAGATTTGTGAACAACCGCATAAACAACAGCAGCCAGAGCATCCGCGGAAGCATCTACACCGGTGCCTATATAAGCAATTCCGGACAAATGCTTACCGGCGGAATAGCGGTATGGCGCAATAACCGGAATCCCTTGTCGGGCAACGAGGAATATTCCTTCTCCGGGGAAGTAAGCTACTTTATCCGGGCGGCGGTGCAGGGGGAATTCGTATATGAGTCGGCAATTGCGGTAAACACCAGAGATTCCACCTATGCCCTGTCGGAAAGATACAAAATCACCATTAATTCCGGCGTATGGCTTATTAATGACAAATGACCGTTTTCCTCCTCCTTTATATATATATCCCACTCCCTTTTTTCCGCCTCATGACAAAAGCCGCATAATAAGCGGCTTTTGTCTTTTTTGACTATTTATTGCTTATCATGTTGATTAAATCTTCTGCGTAAGGTCTCATTCCCACTATAATAATACCGTCGGAAGTGTAATAATAGCTTGTTTCCAGAAGACTTTTTAACCCGGATATCCCCTCAACGGAGGTTTTATCATTGCTTGCCAGAAGGTATGCAAGCTGGGGATTGACGATGTATATAAGCAGCCCGTAGCCTTTGGGGGAAACGCAGGCATAGGAATCAATCCTTTTAAAGGGGTCCTCCTCGCCGTTGCTTAACCATTTGCTGTCATATAACGAATATCCCGAACCTATAAGGGTGGATACAATGTTTTCCCGGGTGCAGGCAAGTTCGACTTCATTTATGCCCACATTGAATTTCAACTCCGCCGACTGGGGGACGTTCAGCTTTGCATAAAACGCAACGTCCGAAACAAAGCCGTTGTAGCCGGAATATATTACATTTTCTATACGGATAAAGCTTTCATAAATATTTATGGCGGGGTGATGGGTTGTCATCTTTTCTTTGTAAACTGATTTTGCCGTATCTATATCATTATAAACCGTTATCCTGCAGAGAATTTTAGCAAGTTTCCCCTCCCCCGGGTCGGGATTGTCGTAAAACCCGGTATAAATTTCGTTGCCGTCCTTGTCTTCGGTTTTTGCCAAGCTTTCCTTGTCGCCGTATTTTTTCCCCAACCTGTCAAGATATTTTTTAAATTCGAAATCGACGTCGTCATATTCCCCGAATATCTGAAGATAGGTTGCGGTTTCTTCTTTAGAGGTTTCATCGGATGCAACCGACTGCTCTTCTTCGGTATTGTCCTCCGGCAGGCTGTTTCCGTTATTTATCCCGTTGGGAAAGCAGGAAAACAAGGTGATTAAAACAATACAAACAAGCAAAATAAAGGCAGATTTCTTCATTTTACCCCTCATTTCATAAACGGCGTCATTTTCAAGGGGTTGTATTCCCCGCTTTTGCCCGAGGCTATGGAAAGTACCCGGTCGGCGGAAAGGGAAAATTCAAAGTCGTATATTATGTTTTCATTTTCCTTTATGAAATCCGCGGGTTTTGTAATAACGGGGACGGTAAAGTTTTTCTTTTCCTTTGACAGGTATTCCCGCCCTGTCCGGTCGGCGGCAAGCACCAGGGCGTAGGACGGGGTTTTGGTGCCCTTCCCCCGGTAGCGGTATTCCTTCCCCACATTAAGCAGCACATAAAGCAAAGTACGGCGGATCCGGGCATAGGTAAGGTTTGCCGAAACGCTTTTTTCGCAGAGCTCCTTTACGGACGAAGAAACAAGGGCGGCGGAATAGATTTTTCTTAAACCTCCGGTATCTATTCCGTAGAAATCCCCGGCTCCCTTTGTAAGGCGTATGGCGGCAAGGATTGCTGCGTCAAGCCTTGTATAATCCCAAAGGGGGACATCTTTCAATATGCTTTTGGTCTCTTCGGGGAGCATTTCAAGCCCTGAATCAAAATTCTCATACAGAACCTTTCTTATTTCCGACGAGGAGGCAAATTCTTTTTCCCGCTTTATAAAAACGGGTTTTATATCGAAATCCCAGGTTCTTATGGCGTTGATGTATTCCGCCCCCAAAATATTGTTGGGCTTTTCGATAATATCCGCCCTTTCCTTAAATTCCTCTTTGATCATTTCAAGGGCGGCTTTGGGGTAGGACAGCTTGGGGTGGAGTTTGATATAATTGCTTATGGCGTTTCTGTCATAGAGTATTTCGGCGGCTTTCGCCACGTCCTGCCCTTCGGCCTCCACGCCGAAAGCAAGATTGTTACACCCCAAAGCGTTCGCCAGAAACACCCCGGCCTTGGCAAATTCCGAAGCGGCAAGGGAGCAGAAGGGAAAGGGGAGCTCAAACACCAGGTTCGCCCCGTTTAAGACCGCAATCTTTGCCCGGATATATTTTTCGGCGCAGGCGGATTCCCCCCGCTGAACCGAGTTCCCCGACATGATACAAACCACATTGTCAAAATCCCGGTGAAGGGCATCGATAAGGTACTTATGCCCGTGGTGGAAGGGATTGAATTCCGAAATAACAAAAGCCGTTGTCATACTGACCTTCCCCCTTTTATGTGAAAAATATAAATTAATGTTGATATATCCGCAATTTTAAGGTAAAAGTCCTTGCATTTTGCCTATACTTGAAGTATAATATCCGGGGTTTGAAAAGTCAAGGAAATTCTTGACAGGCAATCAGCTGGTCTTAATTATAAAGATTGCCTGAATAAACCGTTTCTTAAAGTAAATAATCTGATTGTTAATAAAAGCATATATTAAAGGAGTAGGAAAAATGTATATTCTCGTCGTAAATGCGGGAAGCTCGTCATTAAAATACCAGCTTTTCGACATGGATACCAGAGAGGTAAAGGCCAAGGGGATATGCGAATGCATAGGCATCCCCGGAGGTCATATGAAACACGAATCCAACGGAAAGCTGTATGATGTTAAAACCCACATACCCACCCATGCGGAAGCCACCAAAATGGTGGTGGACGCCCTGATAAACCCGGACCACGGCTGTCTTGAATCAATGAATCAGATATCCGCCGTAGGGCACCGGATAGTTCAGGGGGGTCCCTGGCTTGTGGAATCGGTGAAGGTAAACGACGAGGTTTTGCAGAAACTGGAACAATGCGTTGATTTGGCTCCCCTTCACACCGTACCCCACCTTTTGGGGATTAGGGGCTGTATGGCGGTTATGCCCGACACCCCTCAGGTACTGGTTATAGACACCGCCTTCCACCAGACAATGCCCGAAAAATCCTATATCTACCCTATACCCTATGAGCTGTACCAGAAATATTCCATCCGCCGCTACGGTTTCCACGGCACCAGTCACAGGTATGTTTCCCGGAAATGCATAGAATATCTCGGCGGCAGGGCGGAGGGCACAAAAATAATATCCTGCCACCTCGGCAACGGTTCCTCGATTTCCGCAATAAAGGACGGAAAGGTCATTGACACCAGCATGGGCTTTACCCCCCTTGACGGAATTATAATGGGGTCCCGCTGCGGCGGGGTTGACCCGGCCATAATCCCCTTTATTATGGAAAAGGAAAATATCGCCCCAAAGGATATGCAGAGCTGGATGAATAAAAAATGCGGACTTTTGGGGGTATCCGGCGTTTCTTCGGATATGCGGGAGCTCACCGCCGCAATGGACGGAGGAAACAAGCGGGCAAAGTTAGCCTATGACATTCTGATTTACGACATCAAGAAGTATATAGGCGCCTATGCCGCTTCCCTAAACGGGGTTGACGCCATAATCTTTACCGCCGGCATAGGGGAAAACAACTCCCGCCTTAGGGAGGACGTCTGCGCCGATATGGACTATTTAGGCATAAAGATTGACCCCGAACTGAATAAAATCGGCAAGAAGCTCCCCGAACCGGGACTTATATCCACCCCGGATTCAAAGGTTAAGGTATGTGTTATCCAGACCAACGAGGAACTTCTGATTGCCTCGGACACAATGGAAATATACAAAAAGCATATTGACAGCTGAATTAAGCAAAAAACCCGGAACCAACCGGGTTTTTATTTTTATTTATATTTTTTGATTTTTCATTTGTTTAAGGGTTTATTGTCCTGCCTTTTATAAAAATCACTTTTTCGCTTCCTGTATCGGGATATCATTTCAGACAATCAGGCTTAAACTTTATAAAACATACATAATAAACCTAAAAAACATATTAAAACATCAAAATTTCTGCGTTTCTTTATAAATGTAAATTTTATTAAAATTAAATTATTTGACTTTACAGCCTTATATTGGTGTAGTATAATATCTTGATATCTTATGTTCTCCTCTTTTGTACTGCATATCCCGTATATCTTAATATAGATTTTGTTTTTATCATATACTTTTTTCAAAAGCGGGGGACATAGATTTAATATATACAAGGAGGATATTAAAATCTATGGGTTTAACTGAATACCTAATAGTGTCGGCAATAGTTATTGTCGTTGGCTTTCTTTCCTTTTACGGCGGAATCGCTTTCAGAAAGAAAATTGCGGAAAAAACAATTAAATCGGCGGAAGTGGAAGCCAAACGTCTTATAGACGAGGCCGAAAAGACGGCGGAAACCAAAAAGAAAGAGGCTTTACTCGAAGCTAAAGAAGAATCATTAATAATCAAGAACGAAAACGAAAGGGAGTTAAGGGAAAGAAGAAACGATTTACAGCGGCTCGAAAAGCGGGTTCTTCAAAAGGAAGAACACCTTGACAACAAAATGGAGGCCCTTGACAAAAAAGATGAGCTGCTGAACGACAAAATAAAGCAAAACGAAAACATACGCGCCGAAATCGAAAACATCAAAGTACAGCAGCTTGATGAATTACAGAAGATTTCCTCCCTTACAACCGAAGAAGCCAAGGCGGAACTGTTACGCCGGGTGGAGGAGGAAACCCGCCATGAAATGGCGCAGAAACTGTCGGACATTGAAAAAGAACTGAAGGAAAACGCCGACGAAAAGGCAAAGGAAATAATAACCCTTGCCATTCAGCGCTGCGCATCCGACTCCGTCGCCGAAGCCACCGTATCGGTGGTGGACCTCCCCAACGACGAAATGAAGGGGAGAATAATCGGACGGGAAGGGCGGAATATCCGTTCCATTGAAACTTTGACAGGCGTTGACCTTATAATAGACGACACGCCGGAGGCCATAACCATTTCCACCTTCGACCCCATAAGACGGGAAATCGCAAGGCTTACCCTTGAAAAACTCGTTACCGACGGACGGATACATCCGGCAAGAATCGAAGAAATGGTGGAAAAGTCCAAAAAAGAAGTGGAAGCCATCATTAAGCGGGAAGGGGAACAGGCCACCTTTGAAGCCGGCGTCCACGGTATTAATCACGAACTGGTCAAGCTGCTGGGAAGACTTAAATTCCGCACCAGCTACGGCCAGAACGTATTGAGACATTCCGTTGAGGTTGCCCTTATATCGGGTATGATTGCCAGCGAGCTGGGCCTTGACGCCAACCTTGCCAAAAGGGCGGGGTTGCTGCACGACATCGGCAAAGCCATGACCCATGAGGTGGACGGCAGCCATGTGGCGATAGGCGTTGAGCTTGCCAAAAAATACAGGGAACACAAAGAAGTCATCCACGCCATCGAATCCCATCACGGCGACGTTGAGCCTTCGACATATATAGCGGTTATAGTTCAGGCTGCCGACGCCATATCGGCGGCACGTCCCGGCGCAAGACGGGAAAATCTTGAAAATTATATAAAGAGACTTCAGAAGCTTGAGGAAATCGCCAACTCCTTTGAAGGGATTGAAAAATCCTTTGCCATTCAGGCCGGACGGGAAATCCGCATAATGGTTAAGCCGGAGGATGTTTCCGACGACAAGATGGTTTTCCTTGCAAAGGACATTTCCAAAAAGATCGAATCCGAGCTGGAATACCCCGGTCAGATTAAAATTCATATGATACGGGAAACCAGAGCCTTCGAATATGCAAAATAATATTATACGAATCCTTGCCTTAGGGGACGTGGTGGGGAAATCCGGAGTAGAAAGGGTTGCAGGCGAGCTTTTTAAGATAAAAAGCGAGCTTAATGCGGATGTAGTGCTGGTAAACGGGGAAAATACCTCGGAGTACAACGGCCTTGACGTTTATTCGGCAAAAATGCTGTTAGACGGCGGAGCCGACGTGATAACCGGCGGCAACCACACCATAAACCTTAAGGAAATATATTCAATGCTTGATGAGAACCCCTATCTTCTCCGTCCGGCAAACTTCCCTCCCCTTTGTCCCGGAAGGGGGTACACCGTAATTCAAAGCGTTTCCGGGTTAAGAATCCTTGTAATCAACGTAGCCGGTCAGGTGTTTATGCCGCCGGCGGACAACCCCTTTGTCTGCGTTGACAGGATATTAAAGGAAAACGAAGGGAAGTACGACCTTGCCGTCGCCGACTTCCACGGGGAAGCCACCAGTGAAAAAACCGCCTTCGGTCTTTGGTTTGACGGACGAATCCACTGCATATACGGCACCCATACCCATATACCCACCGCAGACGAAACCCTCCTCCCCAAGGGGACGGGCTATATAACCGACATAGGCATGTGCGGCGTAAGGGAGGGTACGGTTTTAGGGGTTAAGGCCGAAACTGTGGTTAATAAATTCATCAGCGGCGTTCACGAACGTTTTGAACGGATTTCGGGAAAAGTAGAAATAAACGGCGTTTTGTTCGAGGTGGATGTCCTTCAGAAACGCTGTGTCGGAGTAAAACGAATCAAACATGTTTAGGAAAGGAAAAATTCAATGTTCAGACTCTTTCAATTACTTGAAACTTCAGCGCCGGCAGACGGAAATACCGCTTCCATAGGGACAATTCTGCTTACCTTTGCTCCCTTCGTCGTTTTGATTGGGGTATTTTACTTTCTGGTGTTAAGACCCCAGAAAAAGCAGCAAAGGGAAACCGAATCCATGCGGAGCAGCATAGAACGGGGGGACGTAATAACCACCGTCGGCGGAATAGTGGGCGTGGTCATTACGGTAAAGGACGACGATATCCTTATCGAAACCAGCGGCGACAAGACAAGAGTTCAGGTTAAAAAATGGGCTGTCCGGTCTATTGAGCAGAAAGCCGACTAAATATTATACAAACAACGAAAGGCACAGACTGATATGAAAGCTTATACTGTTCCTTCAAAGGAAATTACGGTACGCTTTACAGCGGACGTGGTGGTATGCGGAGGCGGTTCCGCAGGGGTACATGCCGCGGTGGCGGCGGCCGACGAAGGAATGTCGGTTATTCTTGTGGAGCAGTTCGGCTCCCTCGGAGGTACGGCGGGAAACGCTCTGGTCACCCCGTTGATGCATTCCCATATCGACGGAAACCCCTCCTGTTCCTATATTACGGATAAGCTTAATAAAAAAATGACCGTCCTTGACGGCATAGATGCGTCGGGCAACCAGTTCGACCCGGTGGTGCTGCGTATTGCCTCCGAACAGCTTTGTCTGGAAACGGGGGTCAAGCTGCTGTACTATCACTTTATTTCCGGGGTTATCAAGGAAAACGGGGAAATCAAAGGGATTATAACCGTTTCCAAATCCGGGGAATATGTCATCGAAGGTAAGGTCTTTATCGACTGCACCGGCGACGGGGACGTATCCGTCCTTGCGGGGGCGGAATACACCAAGGGCAACCCCGATACGGGAAAATGCCAGCCCATATCCTTAAGATATACTTTGTCGGGGGTGGATATTGCCACCTTCGGCGAATTCATAAGATCGGAAATATCCCGCACGGGGGTTTCAAAGGGGGCGTCCTATGACGGAAAAGTCGTTTACGCCGCCTGCACCGCCACCGACGACTGGGCGGTAACCGATCTGTTTAAGAAAGCCATAACCAACGGCGATCTTGTGGAGGACGACAAGGTTTACTGGCAGGTGTTCAAGCTCCCCAACCGGAACGATACCCTTGCCTTTAACAATCCCGAATTTTTCGAATATGTGGACGGCACCGATTCGGTCCATCTCACCAAGGCCCAGACCGACGGCAAGGCGGCTATACTAAGGCAGCTTAATTTCTATAAGAAATACATGAAGGGCTTTGATTCCGCCTATATTTCGGAAATCGCCCCCATGGTGGGTATCAGGGAAAGCCGCCATATTGTTGCCGAATATATGCTTACCGGCGAGGAAATGCTGGAAAAGAAAAAATTCGGCGACACCATCTGCCAGAACAATTATCCGGTGGACATCCACGGTAAAAATTTAAAGTTCGGTCAAAAGATAACCCCCGTTGACGACGGAAAGCCCTGGTATGATATCCCCTTCCGCAGCCTTGTGGTTAAGGGTTTTGACAATCTCTTTGTGGCCGGCCGCTGTCTCGGGTCGGATTTCCTTGCCCAGTCCTCCTTAAGGATACAGCGCAGTGTGCGTTCCACCGGGGAAGCGGCGGGAATAGCCTCAGCGATTGCGGTAAAACAGGGCGTAAAGGCAAAGGAAATCGACGGAAGTATGGTAAGACAGCTTATGATTGCCAAGGGCGCCACCTTTAAAGAATAAGGGTTATGACATACATCCGCTGTTTTAATTCCCCGGTAGGGACAATAAAAATTTCATCCGACGGCGAAAACATTACCGGAATAGAGTTTGCGGGTAATGGTCAGTGTAGTAATAATGACNNAAAAGAAAAGCCTTTTCCCTTCCCCTTAAGGTTTCGGGAACCGACTTTCAGAAAGCCGTATGGAAGGAAATTTCAAAAATCCCCTATGGCAAATCGGCCGCCTATAAAGACCTTGCCTTAGCTTTGGGAAACCCCAAAGCCTGCCGGGCGGTGGGTAACGCCTGCGGCAAAAATCCCGTACCGATTATTGTCCCCTGCCACAGAGTTGTGTCCGCGACAGGGGAAGGGGGCTTTACCGGCGGCATGGCAATAAAGCGGCTGTTGCAGGAAACAGAAAGAAATAATTAAACTTTTATGGCTTTATTAGTTCAATAAGGTCAAGCAAATTAAAACGCTGTCTTTAAAACAGCGTTTTTTCATTTTTTAAGCTTCGGGTCAAGTTCGTCGATGGTGACTTTGCTTTTATGGGGTATGGGTTTCCAGCCCACCTTCATAAATACCGCCAGCACATTGGTGAATCTCCCTATCAGGTCAAACATAGGCCAGGTAAGACAGCAGATTAGCTTTTTGGAAAAGGGTATCGGCTTTATATTTTTCCTTTCGAGGAAGAAAACGAAGGAGCCGTAAAAAATATCTTTTATATAAACCCCCGCAAGGTATAAAATGCGAAACCATATAGATAGGGCAATCCCAAGTAACACCGCCTCCGCTCCGGGACTGACCGAAATCACCGGGTTGAACACAAGCTTCAGTGCTTTTGCCAATATAGAGGAGCCGCTTATTAAATTAGTGTTGTCGATTCCGGTTTTATGTAACGCAAAGGAATAGATTAAAAACTCCGCTGTAAACCAGAGGAAAACCGAAAACACATTAAAAGGGGTAAGCTGAATAAGGGTATCGAAGGAGGCTGCCCGGTGGCGAACCGATTCGATTAATTTTTTGACGGGCTTATCCTGCCTGTCGTTTTTGTTTTTCAGAAACATTTTTCCGAAAAAGATATTTACGAATAATTTGGGACCGCTTTCAAAATAGGCAAGGATATGCCCCCTTGACCACCTTAACCGCTGTCTTAAGGAAATTTTAAGGCTTACCGGCTGTTCGTCGTAAAACATGGCCTCGTCGTTGTAGGAAATCTCATAGCCCTTTGCCACCGCGTCGGCGGTAAATGCCCTGTCTTCGGTGAGGGAGGTATATTCCCACCCCTCCCTGACCAGTTCGTTGGCAAACAAAAAGCCGGTGCCCTGTATATTTGTGGCAAGGCGGAGCACCGACCTTGCCCTGTGCCTTGCCCGAATGGATCTTATCCAGTGGAGGGCGTAAATCGAGGATATCCAGTTTTCGTCGAAATTCTTGGTGTTCCGGTAGGAGGTTAATATTTTTACCCCCGCGTCAAAGGCGTCGTTCATCCGGGATATATAGTCGGTTTTCAAAAGATTGTCGGCATCGAATATGAAATAGCCCTCGAAGGCTTCGATTCCGTAATCTTTTTTTATGTTTTCAAACAAAAATTGAAGAGCATAGCCCTTGGTGCATCTGGTTTTGTCAAACCTTTCGTAGCAGACCGCCCCCTCTTCTCTTGCGATTTTAGCGGTATTGTCGGTGCAGTTGTCCGCCACCACAAATACAGTAATAAGGTTTGAAGGGTAATCCTGCTTTTTTATGCTGTCCAGGAGGTTTCCCAAAACCGGTTCCTCGTTCCGGGCGGGGATGAGTATGGCATATTTGTGGTAGTTATCGGTGTGCTTGAATTTCCGTGTAAAGAAAACGCCTATCAGCAGATAGACGATCCTGTAAGCGGTTAATGCGGAAAAAATCCAAAGCAGCGTACCTGCCACCGAGTGGAAGGAACTATAAAGGCTGCCGATTGAGTCAATAATCATAAAATTTTATATCCCGTTATTCCAAAATTACGTTATATGTTCCCGGTTCAAGGGGCTTTTCGATAAATCCGTC
Organism: Clostridiales bacterium UBA1389; assembly: GCA_002305335.1. Lineage (GTDB taxonomy): Bacteria > Bacillota > Clostridia > Oscillospirales > CAG-382 > UBA1206. Next base: position 23,272 of record DBQR01000045.1, on the reverse strand, counting down.
TTCAAAACTGCCCTCCCTTAACACTATGTCGCCGTTTACGTATTCGGGGCCGTTTACGGTAAGGATTATTTTGTTTTCTCCCTGCCGTTCCCATCTTACCGAAATATCCCGGCAGGAAGCCTGAGCAAAATCCAGCTCTTTAACAAAGCAGGGGGATATCCTCACCCTGTCGAAAACATAATACAACCCGGCGATATATTCCTGAAAGAAGGCGGCAATATCCCCGTAAAAGTGGTGGTTTTTCGACATATTATCCCCGAAGCCCTCCCACATGGAGGTGGCGCCTTTATATATCCAGTTGCCGAAGGAGGGTTCGTCGGTGCGGGTTATCATTTTAAAGGCAAGGTCGGCGTTGCCGTTTTCGGCCAGCAGCCTGAATAACACCCTTGACCCCAAGGTACCGCAGTCCATATGGCCGCCTTTTTCGTCTATCATATCAAGCAGCGCTTCAAAGGCCTTTCTGTACTCCCGGGTGTCCCTGTCAAAGATACCGTAATACAACGCCATGGCCTGACATGCCTGACACTCCCCGACAACCCTATAACCGTCAATCAGGTATCTCCGGATAGCTTTCCTTAACCGGCTTGCCAGAGAAAAGGCATAGCTTACCCTTTCGTCCTGGCCGATGGAGGAAAAAATAAAGGCGGCGGTGTTAAGAAATTCATAAACAATAATCGAATCGGTAACCACTAAGGGCGCTTTTATTGTCCCCCCCACGGGGCACCAGTCCCCAAGACCGAATTCAAACAAACCCTCGTCGTTTGCCTTTGTTTCAAGATACTCTATATATTTCCATATTGCGTCGGCGTTGTCGTTCAGTATTTTATCGTTACCGGTAAAGTCATACACGGCGGCGGGAACCGACACCAGAACGCTGTCCCATGCGGGACCGTTTCCCCACTTGAACCCCCAGCCGGAGGTGGGGATGATACCGGGAATTTCTCCGCTTTGTCTCTGGGCTTTTCTTATGTTGTCCATCCATACCGAAAGGGACTTTCCCGCTTCAAAGTTATACATAATCTGAACGGCGGACATGGCGGCGTCCCCCGTCCAGCCGTTTTTCTCCCGGTGGGGACAGTCGGTGGGAAAATAATAGAAATTGGCAAGGTCGCTTCTTATACAGGCCTCATACAGCCTGTTTGCGATTTCGTCCGAACAGGAAAAATCCCCTGTCCGTTTAATATCGGAATGGCATACAATATATGTAAGCCTAAGACTTTTTGCCTGTTCCCCGGTTATCCCCGAAACCAGCACATACCGGAAACCGAAATAGCAGAAGGAGGGTTCATATACATCCTCATTCCCGGAACAGATAAAAACGCACCTCTGGTTATAGCCTTTCGGGAGGAAATACATTGAGGAAAGGTCAAGGTTGCCGTTTTTCAGGGTTTCCCCGAACTGAAGGATAACCTTCTGACCGGCATCTCCATTTATTTCAAGCCGTACTATACCGGCGGAGTTTTCCCCGAAGTCATAGATATATCCGGCCGTAATGACCTCATCGTAAGGAGTCTCAAGGATTCCGAAGCCCCCCTCAACCTTTCGAGGTTCGGTAAATCCCCCGGCAGTAACCGAAACAGGGGCTATTTCCCGTGATTTTACAATGGGGTCGGCGTCGCACAGTTTCGGTTCCCCTTTGGGTTTTTCGGCGGGGATAACATTACGCCAGTTACTGTCGTCAAAGCCGGGTTCGTTCCAGCTTTTTATTTCCTCCCTTGCGTCATAGCGTTCGCCGCAGCGCAGGTCGTCAAACAGTATGGGAGAAGGATGACATTTAAAACCCTCCCCGGAGGGGATAACCCCGTTGCCGTCGCAGACAAGGGAAAAGGCAATCTTGGGGGAGGACCTGAAGGGGGCCTTGTCGAAATCCCAGACCCTGCCGCCGATGGCGTTTATAAAGCCGTTACCCAAAATAACCCCTATGACGTTTTCCCCTTCGGCAAGATGTGAGAAGATTTCGTATTCGTCGTAATAAATAATATCGTCGGGATTGGAAATATAGGGAGAAAGCAGTCCCTTGGTTACTTCCCTTCCGTTAACGAAAAGCCGGTAAAAGCCAAGACCGCAGATATAGACCGTGGCTTTCTGGGGAATTTTGTCGAGGAAAAAGGATTTTCTTAGGTAAGGAGCGCTTATATATTTTTCGAAGGTGTTATATTCGTTGGTTGCGGAGTAAAAATCAAGCGGCAATACCGTTTTGTCCATAATTTCCTCCGTTTGCTTGTGTAAATATATTAATTTATTATATTTATACCACCGTTTATACAGTCAAGTCAAGAATATTCCTAAAAAGTAACATTTTATATGTTGACAATACCCGGCGCTTTAATATAATCAGGTTATAAACGAAAGGAGTGGTAAAATAATGAAACACACCGAATTGACCGGCAGGAACTATGAATCCGTCGTGGTAAACTCCAAGGAACTTGTGGTAATCGACTTCTGGGCAACCTGGTGCGGTCCCTGCAGGATGATGGGTCAAACCCTTGAGGACCTGGGGGACGAAGAGACAACCGGAGTAAAGCTCTGCAAGGTGAATGTGGACGAGGAAGCCGAACTTGCGGACAAATTCTCTGTCAGAGTTATACCCACCCTTGTTTTTATCAAAGACAACCTTATAGCTTTCCGTGCCGAAGGGGTAAAAACCAAAGACCAGTTAATTGCCCTTATGAATAAATACAAATAGGTGATATTATGGTAAGATTAAACGAAGATAAGGAAATTGTGGCGTTAATCCGGGAAGGATTAAAGCAAAAAAACGGCCACTGCCCCTGCAGACGGGAAATAAACGAAGATACCAAGTGTATCTGCAAGGAATTCAAAGAACAGATTGCCGACCCTGGCTTTGAAGGCTATTGCCATTGCAGGCTTTATTACAAGTCAAAAGACACAAACAAATAACTACACCGGAGTGAAAACAAAGGAGTTTTTATGCTTGAAGCCGTAAACCTTTCCAAAATCTACAAGCCGAAAAAAGGCGTACCCGTAAAAGCCCTTGACAACATTAACCTGAAATTACCCGAAACCGGCATGGTTTTCCTCCACGGCAAATCCGGGAGCGGTAAATCCACTATGCTTAACGTTTTGGGGGGGCTTGACAAGTATAACGAAGGCGAAATCATTATAAAAGGCGTTTCGTCAAAAAGATTTTCCCAGGCGGATTTCGATTCCTACCGGAACACCTATGTGGGGTTTATTTTTCAGGAATACAACCTGCTGGAGGATTTCACCGTAGGGGCAAACATAGGCCTTGCCCTTGAGCTTCAGGGACTTAAGGCCACCGATGAAAAAATCAATTCGATACTTGAACAGGTTGATATGGCGGGCTACGGCAACCGGAGACCGAATGAGCTTTCCGGCGGCCAGATGCAGCGGGTTGCCATCGCCAGAGCCCTGGTAAAAAACCCCGAAATAATATTCGCCGACGAGCCCACCGGGGCGCTGGATTCGGTGACCGGGAAGCAGGTGCTTCAGACATTAAAGAAACTTTCCGCCGACAAGCTGGTTGTGGTGGTTTCCCACGACCGGGAATTTGCCGAAACCTATGCCGACCGGATTATCGAGCTTGCCGACGGCAGGGTTATAAACGATATCGAACGGGACGAGGCTGCTTTACCGACAGAGGAAAATGCCCTTATATTTTCGGAAAACACCGTGGAAGTCCCCGCAGGCTACCATTTAACCGAGGAAGACCGGCTTAAAATCAATGCCTATATGGATTCCCTCAAAAACGGGGTTGTTATAAAAGCCGCCGAAAAGCAGAAGAAGTTCAAGGCCACCGACGTTACAAAGGTTAATAAGGCGGAAAAACCTTCCTCCCCTTTTAAGCTTATTAAATCCCGTCTTCCCCTTAAAAACGCATTCAAGATAGGGGCGAGCGGGCTTAAACACAAAAAAATCCGCCTTGTGGTTACAATTATACTGTCCGTTATGGCCTTTACCCTTTTCGGGGTGGCCGACACCATTTCCGGCTACGATAAAATACGTATTGCCACCAATTCCCTTGTCGATTCAGGCATAACATATGCTTCCATAACAAAGGGAAAAAAGGTCGTATATAATGACGACGATTTCTACTGGAATGATCAGATTATGCTAAACGACGGGGATGTTGCCCATATAACCGAAAAGACGGGAATTTATCTGACCGGAGTTTATACCGGCGAAGACGGCTACGAAAACTTTGATTTTTCCACGAATATTCATTCTAGGGACACGCTGTACGAAAACCAAATAAATATATACACCACAACGTTTTCGGGCTTTGCCGAGGTTTCGTTAAGCGACCTTGAAAAAATGGGTTATACGCTTATAGCCGGAACACTCCCCGACGGCAGTAAAAAAGAAATTGCCGTTTCCGCCTATGTCTGCGAAACCTTTATTAAAGCGGGGTATTCCGAAAGCGATGGCGGTATCCTCAAGCCCGTCCGCTCATATTCTGATATGGTGGGAAAAAACCTTTCGATCAGGGGCGAAGACTTTGTAATAACCGGTGTCATAGACACCAGATTCAACTTGAAAAGATATGAACCTCTTACCGATTTAACCAACCGGGATGACTTGTTTTATAAAGCGCTTAGAAAGGAATTTGAAGAGGAATTGCTAAACAGCCTTTGCGCCGTGGCATTTACCGGAAAAGGATTTATAGAGAATTTCATGAAGACGGGTCTGGGAACACGAATCACGGATAAATCAGTCAGTTTCAGCATTTCCGACTCTTCTGAATATAGTTATTCGATTTATACTGAAAGGCTTTTACGTCTTTCCGAAACCGATATATCAAAGATCGTATGGGTAAACGGCGAAAAAACGACACTCGGCGACAGGGAAATAATAGTTTTTTCAAACAGCGTCGGGGTTGTTAATTCCGAAACCTATTCGCCCGTGGAAATCGAGGATCTGGCTGTGTTTTTACAAAACCACGGCGATATAACTTTAAATACCTATGATTATAATTACGCTGGTTTTACCAACGAACCGGGCTGGAAGATAGTAGGCTTTATTAACGGAAAAGAAGACTATAAGCTGCATGGCACCGTGGTCTGTTCGGATAAGTTCTTCGGCGAGGTTATAGATGAAAATGCCGGGTATTACTCCTTTGCGGTGGGTGCGATGCCCCAAAGCCGTCGGGGAATAACCGAACTGCTGAAATTCTGTTACGACGAAAGCGGCGACATACGCTATCCCTTGAAAAACCCCGTAACCCTTGAACTGAGTTTTATCGAAATGATTCTCAAGGGAATTTCGAAGGCGTTTCTGTATGTCGGCATCTTTTTAGCATCCTTTGCGGCGGTGTTGTTTGCGACTTTCATAGCGTCAAGCATTGCCTACAAAAAGCAGGAAATCGGAATTCTGCGGGCGATCGGTTCCCGTTCAAACGACGTGTTCAGAATCTTTTTCTCCGAAAGTTTTATAATAGCGTCGGTGAACTTTCTACTGGCAACAATCGCCGCCGCCTTTATAACGCTTTTAATAAACACTTATATAAGGGAGGATGTGGGTATTCTTATTACCGTGTTGAACTTCGGGATAAGGCAGCTTGCCCTAATGTTTGCGATAAGCATGGCGGTCGCTTTTATCGCCTCCTTCCTGCCGGTTAAGAAGATAGCTTCAAAGAAACCCATTGACGCAATAAGGAACAGATAAAATACTATATGAAAAAAGAGCCTTAAACGGCTCTTTTTTTGTTACTTCTTTTCGTGATAGGATTTTTCGGTGTTAACGTTCCAGATTTCCTCCTTGCCCTTGCCGGTGCGGAGGGCATCGGCGGCAAGCATGGCGGTCAGCATGGAATGGTCCATATTATTGTAGCGGTGCTGGCCGTTCCGGCCTATGCAGTAAAGGTTTTCAAAGGTGTTTAAATAATCCTTAACCTTGTCAAACTGTTCGTAGGTCCCGAAGTAGGAGGGATAGGCCTTCTTTATCCTCACCCTCACCGAATCGATAATATCCTCCATGTCCACAATGCCTATATGGACAAGCTCTTTTTTGGCAAGCTCTATAAAATCCCTGTCGGCCATGTTCCACATTTCGTCCCCTTCGGAGCAGAAATACTCAAGCCCTATCCAAACGGTTTTTTCGGGGTCGGCCACCATGTAGGGCGACCAGTTGTTGAATATCTGAAGCCTGCCCAGCTTAACGTCCCGTTCCTGAATGTATATCCAGCAGTCGGGAACGATGTTTCCCAAGGTTTTCATTTTGGTTTCGTTCTTGATTTTCAGCTTGTTGCAGAGCAGACCCACGGTTATAAAGTCCCGATAGGGCAGATTGTGGGCGATTTCCCTAACGTCGGCCGGAACGCCGGTCATGCCGTCCACCAGGTCCTTGACCGGCATAGAGGACAGGAAATAATCCCCTTCAAACTCCCTTTCCCCCGCTTTAACCGCCTTTATTGTATTGTTTTCGGTTATTATGTCGGTTACGGGGCAGTTCATTATTATTTCCCCGCCCAGGGCCTTGACCTCCTCCGCCACTTCCTCCCAAAGCTGTCCGGGTCCCTTTTTGGGGTACATGAACTGCTCGATAAGGGAGGTTTCCACCTTTTCGGGATTTTTTCCTCTGAAGGGCTTTGAAACAAAGTTCCACACCGCCTTGAACAAGGAAAGCCCCTTTACCCGCTGGGCGCCCCATTCGGCGGATATGTTCTTGGGGTTTACCCCCCACACCTTTTCGGTATAGTCCTCAAAAAACATTTCATACAGGGGTTTGCCGAACCGGTTTATATAAAAGTTTTGCAAATTGGTTTCTTTCTTTTTAAAGACGGCTGACCAGACATAGCCGAACCCCGCTTTTATCGTGCGGGAAAAGCCCATATTTTTAATGGTTTCCCCCGACAGGGTAATGGGGTAGGCAAAAAACTTTTTAAGAAAATAAATCCTTGACACCCTTGTCCGAATTAGCATAACCCTATCGTCGGTTTCGGGGTCGGGGCCGCCTGTGGCAAGGGGTTTTGCCCTGCCTAACACCTTGTCGTCATAGGCGGGCTTACCCTGGACGGGCATAAGGTTTTTCCAGAATTCGTTTACCCTTTCGTCCTTGGTAAAAAAGCGGTGGCCGCCTATATCCATCCGGTTACCGTTATAGACCACCGTCTGGGAAATGCCCCCTATAGCGTTTGTGGCTTCAAGGACAATCACCTTCATATCGGTTGTTTTAAGGAGTTCATAGGCTGCGGTAAGCCCTGCGGGGCCTGCTCCGATGATTATTGCCGTCTTTTTATTCATATCAAACCTCTACTTGAATAATTTTGCGAAAAAGTCGAACACTTCCGGCGCTCTGTGATATATATTATCGGCTTCGTTGTTGAAAAGCAGAGCCGACGCCACAAGGGTGGAGATTATAAACGCAACTGCCGTTATTTTATATACAAGGTTCCCGAACACCTGATGCTCGTCTGTCTTTGACGACAGCTCCATAAGTACCAGCGCGCCCACCAGCGCCAACGGGAACATAATGTCCCCCATATACCTTATATGGCTTCCGGCAAGACAGAAGTCGGCAAAGGCAAGGATAACGGCGGCGGTGATTGTCAGCAGATAGGTCCAGCGTTTAACCTTGTTTTCCTTGGAAACCGAAATACTGCCGAAGGCTCCCCAGACAACGGGGAAATTAACCGCCCCCGCGGTGCCGTAAATGTATGTATAATTGCGGTAAAGACCCAAGTCAACACTTGCGATGTCAATAAAGGGGAAAGTCCCCGTAAAGCCCACCGGCTGAAGGAAGAAATGATACATTGCCGGGAAAAACTTATAGGGCACCAGCTTAAAGTAACCCATGTCCGCAAAGGTAAGCTGATAGGCGGCTCCGAAATTAAAGGGAGAAGAAAACCTTGCGGCATTATACCACATAATTACCCCCGCCCCAAGGGCAAGGGGGGTGGCGATACAAGCAAAGTCGATAAGTTTTACCTTAATGCCTATCCTTCTTTTGAAAAAGAATTCAATATAAAGGGGGATAAGCATAACCGAAAAGATAAATATATTCGGTCTTGAAGCGACGGTAAGTGCTCCGCATAACCCCGCAAGGGCAAGGAAAACCCGTCTTTTTATTCTGTCTTCCGCCAATGCGGCGGAAAAGGAAAAGTATAAAAGCAGTGCGAAAAAGGTTATCCCCGAAATTATGGCGATATAATACATTGCCGGGTGGACATTCAGCACATAAAGCATGGAGGAGGTGCAAAGGGCGGGGATGGCAAGCAGCAACAACAGCAGATGGGGTTTTACCTTGAAATACTCAAGAGCTTTAAGCAGCGCCAGTACCAGGGCAAAGGTGGCCGCAATCGTAAAAATCAGGCTTACCGTGCCGTCCCGCGGCATATATCCCGATATCAGGTAAACGGGAAGATATACAAGCACCACAGGAGCCGCACCGAAATAGGAATAAACCTTTCCGTTATAATACGCCGTGTCCCAAAGCTTGCCGGTACCTCCTATAACTTTTCTGCGAAGGTAGTCGTCATAGGGATTTTCAAGGTTTTCATAAGCCTCGGTGTCAAAAGCAATGTCCAGATTAAGCTGTCCCTTTAAAAAAGCGTCCGCCTGCTGCTGGTAGGGGGTGTAGTCCGAAACGTCCTTGGTAAAGGGATATTCGTCAAAGCCCATTTCTAAAACGCAGCCTAATACTGCCGAAAAAATACAAACCGACGTCATTACCCAAACAAGTTTGACATGACTCGCTTTACTGTTATTAAAGACGATTTTATACCATTTCCGATAAAAAATAAGCCATACCAGGCAGGCAAGGAAAAAGCAAACAAAAAACCTGAAATAATTAAAGGAAAAGTATCCTTTGCTGTTTATTGTAATACCTTTTATGTAAAGTCCGCTTGACTTTGACGTAAATTCAATTGTTATCTCTTTAGCCTTACCGAAGGAATCAACGGGTATTATATTGACACCGTCTATATCCGGTCTGAAAACATGATTTCCGGTTTTCCGGTTTATCACCGAAGAATTATTGTCCTTTATAAGGGTGTTTATTTCACAAAAGGACTTTTTACCGTAGCATTTTATACCTATGTTTGTTATTTCTTCCTCGGGAATTTCGATAATAATGCTTCCGGCAGATTCAATGTAAATTGTTCCGTCCTTTAAAATTACCCTGCCGGTTAAATCTGCTTCGCTTAAATCAATATCAAAGGTTTTACAGCCTCCCGTTTTAACGGCCAAAAACGCCCTGTTGGAAAAGCAAAGTTCAAGGCAAAGCAACACTACAAAGGATATGCAAAAAAACAGTATGGTTTTTTTATCGAACAGCCTTTTTTTGTTGTATTCCATTTAAGTTTCTCCTAAGCCTAATTTGCGGCATAGTTGGAAAGCAGGTACAAAAGGGAGGAACAAACGCAAAATATAACTGCCGCTCCAACCACTCCCCTCTTAATATACAAAACAAACCGGCTTTTAGTTTCACTTGTAAGAAATATTCCGATAAAAATTGAGCCGATAACCACCGTGGGGACAATATAGCGGAAATCCATGGTACAGTCGTGGGCATGGGTGAAGCAGAAATTTACAAATGTTCCCATTATGGTGACATACAGGATATAAAGGGAAAACTTTAATGCCCTCGGTACATTTTCGAATTTCTTAAACAAAGTGTAAACCATACAGAAAAGAGATATTGCCACAACTAAAATATTAACGATAAATAATGCCCGGGCAAGGATTTCGGTGACGGTAAAACCCTCCCCCATATGCCATTCCCCGAAAACCGAGGTTTTTAATATAGCACCTGGTATATTGTATTCGTGAAAAGCGTTGCCGAGCTTTTCCCCCCGGGCAAAGTAAATCCCCTCCGAAAGGCTGCCGGCAATATCGCATAGTCTTTCCCAGACCGAACGGAAACCCACATACTGGTCGTGGTTTTTCCCCAGCTGCATCACATAGCCGAAGCGGGCGCCGAATTTTTCGTGGATCCATATTGACCACCAGGTCCCGGCGGGGATGCAGATTGCCCCGAAGGCGGCAAATTCCCCGATTTTTTTAAGCTTTTGCTTTTCCGAAATGAATTTGACCAAAAACAATACCGCCGCCGCAGGGGCTATATAGGCCGCCGAAAGCTTGGTCATCATGCCGTAGCCGATACCGATGGCAACCATTATAATGTTGAAAAAAGTGGGTTCCTTCCACCATCTTATAAGGAAAAGCAGGGCAAGCAGCATCAATGTTATCGACAGGCAGTCGTTGTTATAGCTTGCCGCATGTATTATAAAAGCGGGGTGAAGGGCCACCAGGGCATAACAAACCGTTGAAGCGGTCTTATTAAAATGAAATTCCTTGAATATCCTGTAGGAAATAAGTCCCGCCGCCGCGGAATAAAACAAAGTTAAAGCCGTCACATAATGCTGCGCCTTTTCAAAGGCAAAGCCCAGAAAGGTCAGGGCTTTAAGCCAATAGGCTTCCAGTATATAATGGAAGGGGGGGTGATAATATTGTCCCCCGAAGGTGTCGGGCAGATCGTTTGTGGTGTAAATATGATATATATACCCCGCATGGGACTTGCTTCCCTCTTTGAAGGAACCTATATCGTGCTGTCTTACCTTCAGACCGGTATAAATAACATAGGCAAGCTTTATCAGAAAAGAAAAGGCGGTTATAAGGAACACAATCTTCCCTTCGGTAAGCGTTCCCTTAATCCTCCAGTAAACCGCTAAAAAGATTAGCAAAGCGGTGGACACGCAAAAAAAGACTATAAAAAAGGGCGTATATTTGTCAGCCGAATAGTCAAACAAAAAAACCGAAAGCACACAGGCGGCAAACAGTAAAATAAAGGGATGCTGTATAATACGCTTATAGATTGAAGCAACAGTTTCCTTCATATTTTTCCCCTTTCCTGACCAAAGGTATTTTATCACAAACAATAGGTTAAGTCAACAAAGACGGCATATTTTACAATATTCAGTTGAAATGAAAAGGTGAATATGTTATAATTTTCAAAATTTCTGAAAGGCAAACAATTATGAAAAAAGCTTTGTGTCTGATTTTGATTTTAGTTTTAGCCTTCCTGTCCGGCTGCGGAAAAGGGGATACCGAAACCTCCTCCGGCGCAACCGGGGATGAATCGAAAACCGTTTCGGGGGACACTTCCGGCGAAACCTCCTTTGACGAAACCACAATCCAGGGGCTTATTGATAAATATTCCCATTTTGAATACCAGACAGACAAGCCCGTAATTGTCGACAGCCTTACCGTTACCGACGGAAGAGCGGTTATTTCCGGTTACTGCGAGGAAAACAGCGAAGTTTATCTTGTGGAAAAGGGGAACATAACCCAAAAGATAACAAGCTACAAGGGTACATACATTATTGAAATAATCCTTTCGGAAAAGGAAACTTCCAAAGAGGTGGATATCTACGCCATAACCGAGGGGAAGGCGGTTTCCAGACCTGTTCAAACCGCCGTCAGCTATAAAAATTACGTGGAATGCGAATACCAGCATTACGTGCGGGTGGGAAAAGCGGGCTGGCTGTTTTTTACAAACACCGAACCCCAGTACACCAATAACGAAGGCCTTTCCGAAAACCGGAAAAGCCGGATAATCTCCCGCATACAAAGCCGGGTAAGCAACCTTTCCCAGCAGGGGACAAAAATTATATATGTCCTTATACCCAACCCCAACGAGATATATTCCGAATATATGCCGGAAGAAATCATAAAGGGAACCGTTTCCTACCGTGAGGAAATCGCCTCCGCCCTTTCGGAGGGGGGCGCAACCGTAATTGATATGGGGGAAACACTGAAGAACCTGAAAGGCGGGGAATTTGAACTTTACCACCGCACCGATTCCCACTGGACGGAGTACGCCGCCTATTTCGCCTACAAAGCCATATGCGAACAGTTCGCGTCCGACGGCTTTTCGGGAGCGTCCCCAAGGGATATATCCGAATTCGGCTTTAAAAACGAACGCCGCGCCGCCGGCGACCTTTATTTCGACCTGGGACTTGACGAAACCAGCTTTAAGACCCATTCAACCTTTTCGGACATTACCTTTGAAACCCCCGTTGACCTCCCCAAATATTCCGCAGACGACCGGAGCCGCATTAACGACGACTGTATGGAATACATGGAATTTCACAATTCCGCCGGCCAAAACAAACCTTCTGTACTCATGATGCGGGACAGCTATTCCATAATGCTCTTCGACTGGCTTGCCGAAAGATGCGGTTCTTCCTATTTCAAACCCCTTTGGGAGTTTCAGTTTGACGCCAATGAAATTTCAAGCCTCGGCGTGGATTATGTGATTTATTTTATAACCGATATGAATCTTAACAGCATTATTAGATAGCAATCATTGCTATTAAGTATAAAAAAGCATGAAAAAAGCCCGTTTTATCGGGCTTTTTTGTTTTGGCTTATTTACAGGCCGCGTCGATAATAACCCCGAAATCGTTGGCTTTCAATGAAGCTCCGCCGATAAGACCGCCGTCCACGTTAACCTTTGAAAGCAGTTCTTCGGCGTTTTTGGCGTTCATGCTCCCGCCGTACTGAATGGTGGTAGCCCCGGCGACTTCCCTGCTGTAAAGATTTTCAAGGACATTTCTTATAAGTCCGCAAACCTCGTCCGCCTGTTCGGAAGTGGCGGTTTTGCCGGTGCCGATTGCCCAGACCGGCTCATAGGCGATAATAATATTCTTCATCTGCTCGGCGGTTATGCCGAGAAGGTCAATCTTAACCTGTCTTGAAACAACCTCGGCGGTAACCCCCTGTTCCCGTTCCTCAAGGAGTTCCCCTACGCAGAGGATAACCTTTAAATTTTCCTCAAGGGCGGCTTTCACCCGGGAATTTACGGTTTTGTCGGTTTCCCCGAAATACTGTCTTCTTTCGGAATGTCCGATAATAACATATTCGACGCCGGTTGCCTTAAGCATTGCCGCCGAAATTTCCCCGGTAAATGCCCCGGATTTTTCCCAGTGAACGTTCTGGGCTCCAATCTTAACGGGAGAACCTTGCGCTGCCTCTACCGCAACGGCAATATCCACAAAAGGGACACATGCCACGATTTCGCAGTTTGAAGTATCTTTTCCCGTAATTTCGGCCTTTATGGCGTTGATAAGCTCCCTTGCTTCGGCGGGAGTCTTATTCATTTTCCAGTTGCCGGCTATAACCGTTCTTCTTTTTTGTCTGTCCATTTTTCTGCCTTTCGTTAATTACTTATTATTCAGGCAGGCGATGCCGGGAAGCTCAAGCCCCTCAAGGAACTCAAGGGAGGCTCCGCCGCCTGTCGAAATATGGGTTATCCTGTCGGCAAAGCCCAGCTGTTCCACAGCCGCCGCCGAATCTCCCCCGCCTACGATGGTTATTGCGCCGGATTCGGCAAGGGCTTTAGCCACCGCAATAGTGCCCTTTGCAAGGGTGGGATTTTCAAATACCCCCATAGGCCCGTTCCATACCACGGTTTTCGCTCCCTTTATGGCGTCGGCAAAGAGCTTTCTGGTTTCATCACCGATATCAAGTCCCATTTCCTCCCGGGCTATGGAATCGGCGTGAACGGTATGAACTTCGACCTCACCGTCAATGGGGTCGGGGAAAGCCTTTCCCACAACGGTATCAACGGGGAGAAGCAGGTCAACCCCTTTTTCCTTAGCCAAAGCCAGCATGTTCCTGCAGTATTCCACCTTTTCGGCATCAAACAGGGATTTTCCGATATTTTTACCCTGGGAGGCAAGGAAGGTATATGCCATGCCGCCGCCTATAATAAGGGTGTCAACCTTGTTTAAAAGATTGTCTATAACTTTAAGCTTATCGGCCACCTTTGCGCCTCCGAGTATAGCCACAAAGGGTCTGTCGGGGTCATCGAGGGCTTTGCCCATGATTTCAATTTCCTTCTGAATAAGAAAGCCGCATACGGCAGGGAGGTAGTCCGCCACCCCTGCGGTGGAGGCATGCGCCCGGTGGGCGGTGCCGAAGGCGTCGTTTACATAAATTTCGGCAAGGGAGGCAAGTTTTTTGGAAAATTCCGGGTCGTTCTTTTCTTCCTCGGCATGGAATCTTACGTTTTCAAGGAGTAAAACCTCGCCGTTTTTCAGGTTTTCGGCTTTGGATACGGCATCCTCGCCCACCACGTCCTTGGCAAGGACAACGGGAACACCTAAATATTCGGAAAGCTTTTTTGCCACCGGTGAAAGGGAATACTTCATGTTGAATTCCCCCTTCGGCCTTCCCAGATGGGAACAAAGAATAACCTTTGCGTTCTTTTCAAGCAGATACCTGATTGTAGGGAGGGCGCCCACGATCCGGTTGTCGTCGGTAACGACGCCGTCTTTTATGGGCACGTTGAAATCGCACCTCACAAGCACTTTTTTGCCGCTTACGTCAATATCGGTAACGGACTTTTTGTTTAGCATAATAACACCTCAAAATTTATATTATTTTGTTGTTATACGGATGTAAATTTAAAATTATCTGAATTCGTTGGAATTTATGACCTCCAGCTCGGAGGCGTTGTTTAAAAACAAATAGGCAAAGGACACATCCTGGTTTATCGCTTTGAGGATGGTTTCGTCGGTCAGCAGGGAAAGCCGGTCAAACCCCTTAGCATAAATCGAGCCGATGTCTAAGACCGGATTTTCGAATATCCCCGAAAGCATTATAGCCGCGTCGTTATCCCTCAGGCAGAAGGTTATATAATTAGTCTTGATGGCTTCGTCAAGATTTACATAGGAAGCAGCCAAAATCGCGTTTAAGACCATCCCCGTCCGTCCCGAATTGGTCTGGTGGGAGGGCACCGAAAGGCCGGCGGCGGAGCTTCCCACATAGGAAAGGTAATTTGTTTGGCTTTCGTCGATTTTAGGCAAAGGTGCTATACCCCAGTTAAGCTTGGTTTCGCAGACCTTCTTTGCGAATTCAACCCGATAGGCATAGAAGGCCAACCGTCCTTCAAGGAAAGCTTTTGAGGCATCCTCTCCCGAAAGTCCGAAATAAGCCTTGCTTGAGGTAATTTCCCTTATTTTGTCGGCGGCGGCATTCCCCTTGTCACTATCCATGGAGTAGCTCAGTTTTTTATGATAGGTGTCCCCGAAAAGGGATAACCCCGACGAAACAAAGGCGGATATCGAAAAACCGTTTTTGTCGGAATGGGAACCCAGCCCGAAAACGTCCTTCTGGTAGTCGGGGGAGCGTTTCTGCATAACCTCCGCCGCGGCGTACACCGCATACTCCATAAGCTTGTCCCAGGTCCAGTCGCCTTCTTTTACAATGCGGGATATTTCATCCCCCGCGCCGGAGGGCAGACGGTCTTCGTTATAAAAGATACACCAGAAATCCTCCTGATAAAAAGTGGTTCTGTCATATATGGCGTACATATAATCGCTTACCACCGACCGTTTAACCGTTTCGGTGTTCAGATAGCTTGCTTCCGGGTTGAAAAAAGGAACCGAAAACAAATTAAGCAGATATCCCGACGAAGCGAAAGCCGCCATGGTAGGCATGGTCACCGAAAGCAGGTCCGAAAACTGAACGCCGGCAAGAGCCGCATTTGCCAGCTTGTTAAACAGCTGGGATTCCTCGTAATATATTTCCTTTATGTTTACGTTGTACTTTGCGTTTACCAGTTCATTCCGTTTTTTAAGCACGGGGTTTACCATTCCCGCCATTTCCTCCTCGGGAACAAAACGGTAAAGCCGGGAGGTGGCAATAGTGAAGCCGTAGCCCTTAAAATCCCCGGGTTCCAGCATTCCCAGCCATTCTTCGGCGGTTAAGTCCTCATATTTAACCTGCTCGTTGCCGCTTTCGTCGCTTATTTTATCAACGCCCGAAAACTCATTGTCAATCCCCCATCCGGCAGGGGAACAGCCGGCCAGGAAAAGCACAAGACATACAAGCATATATATTAAGGCTTTTTTGTATAAAGTCAATATAAACCTTCCTTTCAAAGGACAAATGTTTCACGTGAAACAATCATTCGGTAAAAGCGAATACCGCCCTTCCGGTAACGTAATCCCCTTCTTTCAGCCTGACTTTTACCCTGTCGCCTGCCGAAAAGCCGCTTTCCGTATTCAAAGTTACGGTACCCGCAACTCCGCAGTCAAGCAGCACCCTGACTCCGTCGGGGGATGCCTTTATTACCGTGGCGTCGAAAACCTTATCGCTGTTTTCCTTTAAAAAGTCTATTGTCATTATCCTTGTAAGGGCCTTAAGCGCTTTTCCTGCCTTTTCTTCGTTGGAAACGCCTTCGGCAGCCTTTCTGACATCGAAATCCTTATCGTTGATATAGGCTTTTATCGCCCGCAGGTTTGTCAGATGGGAATACTTTTCGGCGGGGAAAAAGAATTCCGTATATTTGTCAACCCCGTAAATATAATGGAAAAGTGGCGAGAAGGATAACACCGGCGTATCGCACTCAACCGAGATTGTTTCGAAACAGTGCTTTTCAAAAAATGTTCCACGTGAAACAATCGCTTCTTTACGGGTGTAACCCTCTTTATAATATTCGGTTTCGTTTAAGTAAAACCTGTCCTCGGGACAGCCTGTTATATAATCGTACTTCATTTCCCGAGAACCGGCATACACGCAGCCCGCGCCCGAATAAAACAGCTTTTCGGCGACCGCCCGCCCCGCAGAAATAAAAATTTCGTTTACCATCAGAGCAGAATCGCTTTTAAACTTAAGGGACATTGTTTTTATCCTGTGGCCGGAATCAAACCCGAACATACGTTCGCACAAATCGAAGTCAACTCCGCCGTTTTCTATGCGTTTTGCCCGCAAAAGCGCGGCAAGCTCGTACATACATATTATCTGTTCGGCGGCGGTGGAATATTTCCGCCTTAAGGGTATCAAAGCGGAGGAGTCCCCGCCGGAAATAAGCTCGTCCACGTCGGCGGCAGAGGCGTCAAGCACCGGGGAAATCACCGATTCGCAGAATTCGGTGTCGGTTGCGTTTCCCATTTCGTCATATTCGATAAAAACCGAAACCGCTAAAAATTCCCGCTTTTCGTTAAAGGAGCAGACCGAATTCACAAAGCTTTTCGGCAGCATGGCAGACCCGTTGCGGCTGTTTAATATGCTCCTTCCCCTAAGGGAGGCTTCTTTGTCAAGGTCGCTGTCAACCGGAAGATATTCCGCCACATCGGCAATATGAATACCTACTTTAAAGCCTCCTTCCTCCCGGCTGACCGAAAAGCCCAGACCGCTGCTTTCAAACACCGAATCGGTAAAGGTGAAAACCGGCTTGCTCCGTAAATCGGTGCGTTTGGAAACGTAATTCTTTGCCTCAACGGGTTTTGTACCCTGGGACTGTCTTTCCGCGTTAGCCGAAAACTTTGAAAAATGGGGGGTGTCGCTTACGGCAGCTTTGAAATTGGCGTCATAGGTGCCGGCCTTGCCTAAAATCCTGACCGGAATTGCCCGCATGGCCGAAACTGCCTTGTATTTATTTATTTCCGCCTCGATTTTATCCCCTTCCCGGCATTTTAATATGCCTTTCCCGTGTTTTATGGGGATTCTGAAGGGAATATAACCGTCGGGTAAAAGATAAAGCTTGTTTGATATAAGAAGGCATTCGCCGATAACGGTGGTTTTTGCTCTTTTTACCACCTTGATTATTTTCCCCAGCTTGTCCGTCTTGTCGAACCGCCTTGTTCCCTGGGAAAAGGACACTGAAATTGAGACGGTGTCCCCGTCGTAAACATCGGAATTGTAGGATACCGCAACGGGTATGTTTTCGGTTCCGTCCTCTGTTTTTACGGCAACATATCCGTCGCCGCTTTTGGTGCGGTAAAAAACGCCCTCTGTTTTTTGAATTTCCATTGTTAACTCCCGCGGAATGTTATTGGCTAAAAAAGACAAGGGCAAACCCACTTGACATAAAGTGCGCCTGCCCCCTTTTCCTGTTTTATTAACCGTAACGCCAGCAAACATGCCCGGATAGAGCATGCCTGCAATCCACAAAGGGGACGGCGTTGGCGGTATATTATTCCTCAGCCGATGTGCTTTCGTCGGTTGTTTCGTCGGTTTCTTCCTGGGTTTCTTCCTGAGTCTGATCCTGGGTTTCGTTTTCGGATTCATCCGACTCTTCGGATGTTTCCGACGCTTCGGAAGTGTCGGATGTCTCGGATGTTTCGGAAGAGCTGGACGAAACTTCGCTTTCTTCGGTCGAAGAGGTGTCTTTGCTGTCGGTGCCGGTTCCCTGGAAGACATAAAGGGTAAGCACCAGTAACGCAAACACCACCGCAATTATGGCAGTGGATTTCATAAGCAGTTTCTGCTTGGATTTTGCCTTGTTCCTGCCGTAATATGTGTCGCTGCTTCCTCCGGAAATGGCGGTGCTTAAGCCGCTTTTCTTGGATTCCTGCATCATAATAAGAACAACCAGCGCCACCGCGATAACAAGCAGCAGGGCGCCTATAATGTATTCGATAACGGCCATGTGTTTTTTTCCTCCGGATATTATATATCTGTTATTTTTAATACTTTAAAAGGCCAGAAAACGTATCATTTACTATATCACACATTTATTAACAATACAATAGAATGATGAAAAATTTAAAATTTATTCATTTTTTCCTTTCCTTATGTTCATTAAGCAAGGGTTTTACAACTCCTCGTCATCAAAGGGAGGTTTGCTCTGGCTTTTGGAATTCAGTTTCTCCCGTTCCTTTTGTATTCTGTTCTGCCGTTTCTTTGCCGCCTTGTCGGCTTTTAAGATTATGCGGTAGATGGTGCTTGCCAGAACAAGCACGAAATAGGCGATAAGCAGAATGATTATTCCGCGGATTATTTTTTTAATGGTCTTTGACTTGATAAACGCCTTAAACCTGCCGAACAGGGACAAAAGCCGGCTTCTTTCGATTTCCGTGTTTGCCACAAGGGACACCGAAGCAATCTTTTCCCCGTCGTAATAAAGGTCAAGTCGGCCTACTTCCATATCCTTTTCAACGGGAGCTTCAAGGGATTCATAGAACAGATTGACCTCCCTTGTAATATCCTCCGCCTTTACCCCCACCGGCATAAGGATATCCACTTCCTCAAGGGCAACATAGCCTACGTGGTCGGTGTTCCCGGAGGCCACTTCAACCGGCAGTTCGCCGATGATTTCCCGCTCGTTTACCAGGGTAAGATAGCCGAAGGAGGTGGTTGCCCAGGGGAAAACCTTGTGAATGTCCTGATAGGCGTTGCCTTCGGGAAAGCTCCTTGTGCCGTCGGTGTTTCTGATTTCGCCGGGGGCTTCCATAACCACCATTACATAGCCTAAACCCGATTTTTCGGCGGAGGTTACAAGGCAGTATCCCCCCTCGGGACGTGCCTGTCCCGCTATCATCCCCTTTGCTCCCGAAAGGGTATAGCCCTTAAGCAGCATATTCGAAAGGAGATAGTTTTTGGTGTGGATGGTGTTCCCCAGCACATAGGTGGGCTGGGAGGATATGTTAAGTAAGGTGTTGTATTTGTAAAAGGCGGAGGCCACAATCGCCGCGTCAACGGGGGTGGTGTGGGATTCCCCGTCGGTAAGCCCCACCGGATTGGTGTAGAGGGTGTTTTTACAGCCGATGCTTCCCGCCTTTTCGTTCATTTTTTCAACGAAGGAGGTAATGTTGCCCTCCGAAACATAATAGGCAAGGGCAAAGCAGGCGTCGTTTGCCGCCGAAACAAGGGTGGCGGTTAAAAGCTGTCTTACCGTAAGGGTGTTGTTAGGGGAAAGACCTAACATAGGGGCGGAAATATCCCCCTTCGGTCCGATGTTTTTGGCAAGGGTGGCCTCAACGGGAACCGTCACGGTTTCGTCAAGGGAGGTAACCATATCAAATATTACCATTGCCGAAACCAGCTTTGCGGTAACGGTGGGGGGAACGGTGGCGTTTCCCGAAGTGTCAAGGAGAATCTGACCTGTGTCAACGCTTCTTACCACCACTAAATTTCCGCTGGTTATTTCGGGTTTGATTGTAGTTATTTCGGAAGTATCGGAAGAGGATTCCTCGGCGAAAACCACGGAATTGAAAAAGGACAGGACAATAATACACGCAAGGACAAGGGAAAATATTTTTAAGCGTTTCATTTACGTCCCTCCTTTTTATAGGTTTGCGGAAAAGTAATTCTTTGTCATCCGCACGTCGTTGGCAACGGCGTTTTTTAGCTCTTCAAGGGAATCGAATTTCTTTTCGTCCCTAAGCTTGCTGAACAAAAAAATACGCACGTCCCGCCGGTACATATCCTCGTTGAAATCAAGTATATGGGTTTCGCAGATAACCTCGTTGGTGTCGGACACGGTGGGCTTTACGCCGATATTGGAAACCCCCTTGTAGAAAACCCCGCCGATTTCGCAAAGGCAGGCATAAACGCCGTAGGCGGGAACCAGCTGATATTCGGGGAAACGCTGGTTTATGGTGGGAAAGCCGATTCTGCGCCCTATATGCCGCCCTTCCACCACCGGCAGATTGAAGGAATACCGCCTTCCGAGGAGTTCGCTTGCCTTGTTTATCTCCCCGTCTTTTATGTACTGGCGGATAAGGGTTGAGGAAATCACAACCCCGTTTACCTTTACCGGAGGGATGATTACCGTTTTTCTCCCGTATTCCTCAAGGATCCGGAAAAGCACTCCCGCATCCCCCGAACGGTTTACGCCGAAACGGTAGTCGTAGCCGCACACCACGGTATTTGCGTTAAAACGGTCAATAAGGGTGGATTTTATAAACTCCCGGGGGGTCATGTTGCGGCAGGCGTCAAAGTCCTCGAAATAAACGCCGTCGGCGCCGTGAACTTCAAGGAGTCTAAGTTTGTCCGACGAACGGGTGATATGCTTAGAGCGGTTGTTTTTGGGGGTGTCCTCAAAGGTGAAAACCACCATGGGAAGCTTGTTTTCCTTTGCGATTTCCGAAGCCTTTTCCAGAAGGCTTGCGTGTCCCAAATGAACGCCGTCGAAATTACCAATGGAAACAACGCATTCCCCTTCAAAGGGAAGGTCCCGTACGGTAATTATTTTCACCCTTCCGCCCCCTTTCGATTTATAAAACAACCTGAAATATGATTAAGCAACGAATAAATAATAATTTCGTTTTTCAACCGTCATTTTACCCTACCGGTCAGGTTTTGTCAAGGTAGGGTATAAATTTTTACTTTGCCGTAAATAATAACCATAAAAGAATCTGAAAGGATATTTTCCCCATGGCTTCGTCAGAAATATCCTGTGTTATCCTTGCGGGGGGGAGGGGCGAACGGCTTTACCCCATAACCCAGACAAGGCCTAAACCCTTGTGTCCGGTGGGTAATGCCACCTGCCTCACAAGGTGTATTCTTGCCGCCAAAAAGGCGGGGGTAAAGGATATCACCGTCGCCGCCTGCTATCTTGCCGACCAAATCGAAAAGGAGGCAGGCTGCTTTGAAAACGTGTTTGTCAAACGGGAAACCGTAATGCTCGGCACCGCCGGCTGTGTAAGGGAATGCGACCCCTCCGGGGAGGACATTCTGGTGCTAAGCGGCGACGGAGTGAACGATTTCGATCTGAAGGAACTTGTCGATTTCCACAAAAAATCCGGGCATATCTGCACCGTCGCCATTACCCGGTCCCCCTTTCCCACCGAATACGGGGTGGTGAACGCCAAAGAAGGGGTGGTGAAACGGTTTTGCGAAAAACCCATGTGGGAAAAGGTAACCTCCGATACGGTAAACACGGGAATATATGTTTTAACCCGAAAAGCCCTTTCCTTTATCCCCGGGGGGGTATTTTTTGACTTTTCAAACGACCTGTTCCCCCTGCTTATGAAAAAAGGATATACGATAGGAGCATGGGAAGGGGTCGGCTTTTGGTGCGATATAGGCAATCCCAAGGCGTTGTACGACTGTTCCATGAGTTATACCGGGGGCAGAGCCTCAGTCCATCCTTCGGCGGTGATAGGCAAGGGGGTGTCGGTACACTCCTCAATCATTATGGAAAATACCGTTATCGGCAAAAACACGGTGGTGGATTCCTCCGTTATATGCGAAAATGTAACCGTGGGGGACAATGTGCTTATCCCGAAAGGCTGCGTTATCGGGGGTAATGTGAAAATCGGCGACAACGCCGTACTTGCCGAAAGTATAACCGTTGCTTCCGGCGCGGTTATAGGTAAAGGAGGAAGGATAGTGAAGGACATTAAGTTCGGCGGGGTTAAGGGTAGGCTGTTTGACGGGGACGAGGGAATAAACGGCCATTACGGCGAAACCTTTGATGTCTCCGACGGGGTGGTGCTGGGGTCCGCCCTTTGCGACGCGTCGGGGGAAAACCCCAAAATCGGGGTTATGTATTCAGGCAATTCCTCCTCAAGGCTGCTTGCCGAGGCGATAGGCTGCGGTATCCGGTATTCCGGAGGAGTTCTGTACGATTTAGGCTTAGGGTTTGAAACCCTATGCGGTTTTTGTTCAAAGGAATATATGCTCTCCTTTGCGGTGTTTGCGGAGATTGATGAGGAAAACTCCCTTAACATAAAGGTGTTTGACTCGAACTGGAACCCGGTAAGGGGAAAAACCCTGAAGGCGATTGAAAATTCCTTCTACCGGGGGGGGAAAGCTTCGGGGATTATACAAAACGTTTTTATTCCGAATGAATTTGAAAGTCCTTTATATTTATACACCTCATCCCTTGTTTCAAGGGGAAAAAGTCTTAAGGGTTTCCGCCTGCGGGCGGATGCTGCCACACTTCCGGGGAAGACTCTTTCTTCGGTTCTGGAAAGGCTGGGGGCAGACACTTCCGGCGGCATTATGTCAACTCCGGGAGTTACGGTAACCAAAGAGGGAAGGGGGTTAAACGTTGTAACCGAAAAGGGTAATGTCCTTGATTTCTGGCGGCTTCTGGCCTTTTACCTCGGCGTTGAGGCGGAAAGTAAAAAAACAATCTATATTCCCGAAGACACCCCCTCCGCCGTTGCGTCCTATGCCGAAAACAAGGGGTGTGAATGTCTAAGGTGCAGCGACACCCAGAACACCGGCAGGGATTTCGATTATTGCTTTAAAGACGGGCTGTTTCTTTTGATTTCGGTTTTATCAATCTGCAGTAAACGGGGAATAAGCCTTGAGAAAGCGGCTGAAACCGTTCCCGAATTTTTCATACGGGCGGTAACGGGGGAATACGACGAAACCGCCAAGGCGTCGAAAATAAAAAAGCTCTGCGACGAATGCGGACGGGAGGACGGAGCGGTGTTTGTTTTTGACAAGGGCACCGTCAGGTTCGTGCCCTCCTCCCACAAGGGTTTTAAAATCATTTCTGAAGCGGCAAGCTCGGAATACGCCAAGGAATTATGCGATTTCGCCCTTGAAAAGCTTAAAGACTGAAAAGCCGTAAAATACAAAAAATCATAGCTTAAGCTATGATT
>DBQR01000040.1:35952-40956 GCA_002305335.1 Clostridiales bacterium UBA1389 | reverse complement strand
ATGAAAAAATCAAAACTGTTAAAACGCTTTCTCCTTTCAATGCTGACCGCCTCCTTTATTATACCCATAGGGGCTATGGCGGACTCCCCGCCGGCGGAGGAAAACATTGTTAAGAATCTTCCCTATACTGTGGAAACGGGGGTGGACTTATCCTACAACTACGGGCTTTACCCGAATCCCGACAAACCCGGAGAACTCCAGGAAACCAAACCCGAACTGGGTAAACTAACCGACGGGAAAACGGCATCAAACGTCGCCTTTTCCAACGATGGATGGCATAAGTTTTTGCGGGGGCTTTCAAGGACAATTATCTTTGAGCTGCCCGAAGAAAAAGCGGTTACCGGCTTTAAGGTATATACCGTAAAAAACAATCATGCCGGACTTCAGCTTTCAAACTATTACGACCTTTACGTTTCGGAAAACGGTGCTGACTGGATGTTAGCCTATTCCTATGACAATTCCCACCAGACCGCAGGCAATGATGATAAAACCGTCCGCACAATAATTTCCGCGTTGAACGTTGGAAGATTTAAAGCGAAATACGTAAAAATCAAGTTCCGAGTCGAAGTCAACACCTTTATAGATGAAATCGAGGTTTTCGGCACCGACATAGACGGTACCGAAGCGCCCTTTGTAAAATATGTTGACCCCTTCAATTATAAAAACGCCTACAATCCCGGCATTGAGGGGATGAGGGACCTGGTGCTGTTGTACTGCGGATACAAGGGTGACTACGACAAGAGCTATGTGGAAAACACCGAGGAGGAAATGCTGTACTACTGCGGTTATGTTTCCCCGAACGGCGCAATCCTTGATACCATGTTCGATTCCTTTATGTTTTCCGCCCTCGGTAACAAACTCCCTTCGGGGAGATACTGCGGTCAGGGGGGGGACCCGCCCCTTATGTCCGACTGGCAATTTTTCATAGATTCCATATTTGACGAGGAATTTAACTGCGGAGCCATCGAACGGGCTCTGGATAAAGTAAAACAAGCCACCNNCCCTTCGGGGACATTGACGGGGACGGCAAGGAGGAATACTGCCGCAACAAGGAGGAGCAGCTTAAAATTTATGCCTGGTTTATGGATGCGGTTATTTCCAAAATGGAACAGCGTAACTATAAGAATATCCGCCTCGGGGGCTTTTACTGGGAACCCGAAAGCATAAAAACCTCCCTTGGCGAAGAGGAATATGCTTTTATCGGCAAAGTGGCAGACCTTATTCACGAAAGAAACGTGAATTTCTTCTGGATTCCCATACTCTATGCCAACGGCATGGACAAGCTTGAGGAAATGGGATTTGACGTTGCCATGATGCAGCCCGACCTACCGTGGAATTCCCAATATATGAAGTACGAAATGTTTTACGGGATGAGCGAAGCGCTGAAAAAGTACGGCTTCGGCATTGAAATGGAAATCCACTGGAACGTGAACAACCCCTCCCATGAAAATTTCAATTCCCGCGTAAGGGAGTTTTACGCCTATCTTGACGCCTGCTATGCCCTGGGAATGATGGAGGGAGCTTCCCATTCCTATTATCAAAGCGCCAACCCCGGTTCCTTTTATTACCTCGGCAAAGCCGTTGCGGGTTTGCAGCGGGAACTCTATGACGATACATACGCTTTTATTAAGCACATGTACAAGCCCCGCATTACTATATCCGCAAAGGAGCAGAACGCCGTGGCGGGGGAAAAGTTTTACGGTTATGCCAGCGTTAAGATGAATTATAATTCCAGAATCGCCCACGGGGATGTTTATCTTGAGCTTGTGGACCCCCCAAAGCACGGTACTTTCGAATTTGCAAAGTCCGGCGATTTCGCCTATACCGCCGAAGCCGGTTTTGAAGGTGTGGATTCCTTTACCGTGGTGGCAAGAAACGAGTTCGTTCTGACCCAGCCCTATGAGGTCGAAATCAACGTAACCAAAGGGGAAGGAAATGAAAGCTCCCAGGAGGAAACCACCGGGGAAAATAACGAATCCCAAAGCCAGTCAACGGAAAAAGACAAAAATATAGCTAATAACGGTTTTGTGATTCCCGCCATTATCGGCGGAGCGGTTATTGCCGGCGGCGGAATTGCCACAGCGGTAGCCGGCAGGAAAAAGAAAAAGGGTAAAAAATAGTTTTACGAAAATATTACTTTTAAGTTTAAATTTCGGTACTCTGATGTTTTAGAGTGATAATAAAGTCCACCGGCTGATACCGGTGGGCTTTTTTTGCTCTGGTTTGTTACATCTCTATTATGTCACCGCCGAAAAATTCGGCTTCTTCCCTGCTGTGGGTTATAAGAAGCACCGTTTTTCCGGCAGCGGAGTTTTTTACATACTCCATAACTTTGTCCTTGGTGTTGGCGTCAAGTTCCTTAAAGGGCTCGTCAAGGATTAAAAGCTCATACTCCGCAAGCAGTGCTCTTGCGATGGCCACCCTGCGACGCATCCCGCCGGAAAGATCCCTTACCGGTTTGTCAAGATTTTCTTCAAGCCCCAGATCATTAAGGCATTTGATTATTGTTTCTTTGGGAAACTTCCTTCCGGTGACGAGAAAAATATTGGATACGGCATTAAAATTCTCGCTTAAGCGGTTTTCCTGAAACACCGCCGAAATTCTCTCCGGAACGTTTGAAACCTCCCCCGTATCGGGGGGTATCAGCCCCATAATAATATTTGCAAGGGTGGTCTTGCCGCAGCCGGACTTCCCCATCAATGTATTAAACCTGCCCGCCTTTATGACCGCCGAAAAGCCGGAAAGCACCGTCCTGCCGCCAAAGGATTTATAAACGCTGTTTATCACAATGTCCTTCACAGTTTTTCCAGCCTCCCGAAACCCTTTTTAAGCAAAAGCACAAACAGCTTTTCAAATAAAACGCTTAACGCCACTATAACCAGCGTCCAGGCAAGCAGGTCGCCGGAATTCAAGTAAACCTTTGAGTAGTACAGGTTTTCCCCTATGGAACCTTCGGGAATGCCGATAACCTCGGCGGCGATCCCCGCTTTCCAGGAAAGACCCAAGGCAACCGAACAGCCGGAAATAAGAAAGGGTTTTATTTTGGGAATCCAGATGTATAAAAGCCTTCTTTTCCAGGGAACCCGGAACACGGTCGCCAGATTTATCATTTTTAAATCTATGCTTTTTATCCCCTCAAGCACATTGGTGTATATTACGGGGAGCACCATTAAAAAGGAGGTGAAGGCCGACAGGGTGCCGGAGGTAAACCAGATAAGGGCAAGGACTATAAACGACGCTACCGGCACGGATTTTATTGTAATCATATACGGCCAGAGCAGGGTTTCGACTGCCGGAAACCTCCCCGCCAAAACCGCAAGGATTATACCGGCGGCCAAGGCGATGAAAAAGCCGGACACTATCCTTGAAAAGGAAAAGGCGATTGAATCCATAAAGCCTTTTTCCCCCACAATCGCCAAAAGCCTCCCGGCAACGCTTATGGGGGAGGCAAGAATAAGGCGGTTGTTGATTATCATTGACACCCCCTGCCACAGGGCGAGGGCGAAAATAACTGCAAGTATTTTTTGAAGGGTTTTATTCGCCTTCATAATAGAAGTTGTCATTGGGAAGCTTGCCGCCTACCGACTTGGGGTTTTGACCGTGGAGTATTTCAAGGTAAGCGGAAAGGGCGGTTTTCATTTCGCTGCCGTCAATAAAGGTGATATTGCAGTAGGGGATTGCGGTCTTGGCGACGGCGGCGGCAACGATACTGTATTTTTCAACCAGATTTGCCCCTTCCTCCACATTGGCGTTTATATATGAGGCGGAAGCGGAGGCTTCGTCAAGGAACTTTTTAAGCAGTTCGGGGTGTTTTTCGGCGAATTCTTTTCGTGTGACAAGCACCGACGTTATAAAGCGGCTGTTGTTTTCAAGCTTGTCCCATTCCTCGTTAAGGTTGATTTTAATTTCAAGCCCCTGCACGTTATTTAAAGCTACAGTTACATAGGGCTGGGGAAGCATGGCTATTCCGGTTTCGTTCGCCGAAAGGAGGGCAACCGCCTCGGCAGGTTCCGACTTCCATTCGATTGTAAGGTCTTTTTCCGGGTCTATACCGTTTTCCGAAAGAATGTATTTAAGCCCGTATTCGGGGGTGGAGCCCTTGCCGGTGGCGTATACGGTCTTTCCCTTAAGGTCCTCAAGGGAGTTTATTTCAACCCCTTTTACCACGACGTAAAGCACACCGAGGGTGTTTACCGCCACCACCTGAATCTTACCGTCGGTGTTGTTGTAGAGTACGGACGCCAAATTGGCGGGTATTGCGGCAATATCGAATTCACCCTGAACAAGCTTCGGGGTTATTTCGTCGGCGGAGCCGGCTACCGTGAATTCATAGGAATTCTTTGAGGTTTTATTTTCGTTTTCCTCCATAAGCTTAACCAGTCCCATGGAGGTGGGGCCCTTCAGTCCCGCTACTTTTATCGTGGGGTTGTCCTTCGTCTGGTCGTTTTTCGAACAGGCGGCAAAGGCCGTCAGCACTAAAACAAAGATAAGCAAAACCGCGGATATTTTTTTGATATTTAACATGAGAATACCTCTTTTCTTGTTTTCAGGCTTATTATATACATTTTTATTTTTAATTTCCGTTGCATTTGCAACGTATTGGTTAAAATAAACATATTATTTTAATAGGTAATTAATCCTTCCTCACTTGACAAACTCCATGCATAAAGCTATAATATTTTAAAAGCAAAAGGGACGAAAATTTATGGCCATAGCATTTACCGAAACCCAACAACCCGACACCGCTTTGCTGTATGACCTTTATAAAAGCATGGGACTTGAAACCGGCGGCATCGACAATGCCCTGTTCAGCCTTAAGGCTGCCGACGGTAATATCCTTGCGGGCGGAGCGACATTGTCGGAACGGTACGGCGTTGCGGTGCTGGATTATGTGGCGGTTATACCCGAATACCGGAATTTAAACATCGGCAAAGCCCTTGTGGAAAAGGTCCTTGAAAAAGCAGGGGAATTAAACTTTGACGAGGTTTTTTTCGTTACCAAGGT
>DBQR01000040.1:0-35880 GCA_002305335.1 Clostridiales bacterium UBA1389 | reverse complement strand
GTCCTGATGAAGATGAAGGTTAATTAACAATGAAGCGAAATGATTTTATTCACTTGAAAGCCGGACTGTTATGCAAAGGAGTCAAGACCACCCCCGAAGCAAGGGGAGCATTGCTTAAGGATTACCCCCACTTTTTCGACAAGGGGTTTATCGATGCGGCAAACATAAACATTTACGGGTCAAACATCTGCGTAAACGCCAACGAAAATTTTACGAAAAATTCCCCCTACACCCTTATTTATGAAGCGGGTAAATACCGAATAACCGGCGGTGCCGATGAGGTTACGGTTAAATTCTTTGATGCTCTCCCCCACACGGGGACGGTTCTTGACAAAATCGCAAGGCTTCACGCCGAAAAATGTATAAACATCTGGCCTTCCACCGCCTGCTGCTACGATGTCGAGGGCAAAAAATGCGAATTCTGCTCCCTGGAAAAGAAGGCGCCCGAACCCCTTGACGCAGATTATCTGGCGGATTCACTTGAAAAATTATTGTCCCGTGTGCCGGGTTATACCCTTAACTTTTCGGGGGGAACCTTCAGGTCCCCCGACCATATGGCAGGGTACTGGATAAGCCTGATTAAAAAGATACGTGTCTTTTCCGACTGTCCCATAGCGGTGGAGCTGGCGCCCCCCACCGACTTAAGCCTTCTTGACGAACTTAAGGAAAGTGGGCTTAACGTGGTTATTATGAATCTGGAAGTGGCTGATAAGGAGTTAAGAAGGCAAATCTGCCCCGGTAAGAGCACCATTACAAAGGAACATTACTACAAAGCCTTTGACAGAGCGGTCAGGCTTTTCGGGTGGGGGCAGGTTTCCAGCGTGCTTATCGGGGGAATCCAGCACAAAGAGGACATAATAAAGGAAATCGAGGAAATGGCGAAAATCGGGGTTTTCCCCACCATTATGCCCTTCAGGCCGGTGGATGGGTGTACCCTGAGGGATTATCCCACCTGCGACACGGAGGATCTTATCGAAATGAGTGAGGTTTTGGGTTCCCTGCTAAGAAAGTACAACCTTAAGCCCTATCTTCAGGAAGGCTGCACCAAGTGCGGCGGCTGTTCCGTTGAAAATGATTGTTTTGTGATATAATATCAAAACGCACAGATTGTTCTGTGCCGCCTCCCCTTTGCGGGAGGTTGTTTCATATAAATGAAAAATAACCGGAGGAATGTAAAATGAAATCTACCCCTGTTAAACCCTCCCCTTCCTGGGAGGAAAGATTCGGCTGGTACCACTACGACGGCACCGCGATCTACAGCTATACCCAAGCCGACCTTGACAGAGTCGCCCGGACCTATTATGACAACGGTATAACCGCCGTCATACTCTTCGGTGCTCATTTCAGGTTTTCCTTTTGGGCTTACTGGGAGGACATCGAGGATTTTATTACCCGGCTGACACAGGCTTTCCACAAAAAGGGCATAAAGGTTATTGAGCATCATTCCACCCACCTGACCTACAAACCCCTTGAGGAAAGCTATTGGGAAAAGCGCCTTAAACCCGGCGAACAATTTTATTCCTACCCGGGTTTCCGGGAAACATCCCAAAGCAACCCGGTTTTGGGGGGTGAAAACCACAAAGCCCGTCTTGACGACTTTGCCCAGATAGACGGCTCAACGGGAAAGCCCGCCCTGTCCTCCTACGTTCACACCGAAGGGAAGGATGTCTATTGGATATTCAAGCACTACAACGGCCACGCCCACTGCTTCAATCATCCCGCTTTTGAGGAAGCCTACTGGGGACACGTTAAAAACATTATTCAAAAATCCGGCATCGACGGCATGATGAACGACGACGTCCAGTGGTTCGGAGGTGGAAACGCCTGCGCCTGTGAATACTGCAGGGAAAAGTTTAAACAGGAAACGGGGTACGACCTGCCTTCCCCCGACAATTGGAATGAATTTTTCGAAGACTACGACAACCCGGCATATATCGCCTGGAAGAAGTTCAAGAAAAAACAAAGCGGGGACTTCCACCGCCGGATGGACGAAAGATATAAATCCATCGGGTTTTATCCCATCCGCCCCGCCTACTGTGCCGAGGTGCTCCCCTTTGACACCACCTGCTACGGCTTTGAAGCGGCAAGCGAGCTCTGGGACTATATCTTTCAGGAATGCTGCGGCATAATCAAACATTCCTATATTTGCTTTGCGACCGAGGCGGTCCACCGCTATGCCATGGCAAAACGGCATAACGTGCCCTCTATGGCGATGCTTTATCCCTCCACCCCCGACTCCACCTATGCTTCCTGGGCGTTATGCCGTTCCTGGGGACAGCTTTACACCGGCACCGGGGGGGATATTACCAAACTCTTTGACAGGTCCTACCGGGAATTTGAAAAGAAACATAAATCCCTTTATGAAAACCCGGAAAAAGTAAGCGACCTTGCCTTTTATTTTTCCGAAACCACCCGGGACTATACCGACAAAGACGCCCCGCAGAAATACATGAAACCCTACATGAGTTACCTTGAATCGGCTTATGTTTCCAACATATCCTGCGATATGGTTTTCAGATACGACACGGTGGAGGAGCTTTCAAAGCATAAGATTATTGTCCTTCCCTATATTGTCATGATTTCCGAATCCGAAGGGGAAAAGCTAAGGAAGTACGCCGAAAATGGAGGAATCCTCCTTGTCCTCGGCTGTTTCGGGGAAAAGGACGACGACGGCAGAAAAAGAACCCCGGAGGAAAGCCTTGGGCTCTTAGGACTAAAATCAAAGGCCTTATATAATGAATATATCGGCTTTGAAAGGGTGAACGGCATTACCTTTGACCATGCCTTATCCCGGGTGATAATCGAAAAGCCGGAGGGCGAAGTCATCGCTACCGGCAAGGACGGCGCGGTTTTGGGGGTAAGCGAAAAGGTGGGTAAAGGCAGAGTTATCTATCATCCTTCGGATGTTTCCTTCCACCCCATTCAGCCTGCGGTCTGGACTAAGGGTCTCCGCACCCCCGTTGACAGGTCATTCGTGGGGGAAATGCGTGAGTTCAACGGAAAACTACTTGAATCCTTTATAGGCAGAAAAACCGTTGATACCGACAACCCGGATATATTGGCATCGGTTTTCAAAGCGGGGGACGGCTGCACCCTTCATCTTGTAAACACCAAGGGTTTTCTCCCCGAAGAGGACACCGACGCTTCAAGAACCGATCCCATTCCCCCTTTCTGCGAAGGGGCAACCAAGCTTGACGGTTTCAGGGTCACCCTAAAAAGCATTGACACAACTAAATTTTCCGCCTTTTTGTACTCCCCCGAAGTTGAGGAAGGAATCCCCCTCAATTATGAAGTCGGGGACGGCGTTACAACCCTTGACATTCCGTCAGGTGTGTTTTCCGGTTATGCGGTAATAAGGCTGGAAAGCAGATAGGTAAATATGAATACAGGCACAAAGCTCACCGGCTTTGTGCCTTTGTTTTTGTAAAATCTTTGTCCTTTCGACAAAATTCGGCATATACTACTACAGATGGAGGTGTAATTATGGAAGACAACAAGACTCCCGTTAACGAAAACCAGAAAGCTATTGAGGAAAATGCCGAATTAACCAAAGCCCCCTTCCCCCCTGTCGACGGAAAAGACGGGAAATGCGCCCCCTGTACCTTCCCGTCGGATTTCGTGGCGGAACAGTGCGTAAAGACCTACCCCATTACCATTGATTTCTGTTCGGACTATAAAGCTTTTGATATAGGCGATGTTTATTTAGACTCCCTCGGAAGACAGCTTGACCTCTGCCTTACCCTAAAAAGGATATGCCCTTTTAAAGAAGTAGCGGTAGGTTTACTGCTTACCGAGCTGGACTTTTTCGGTCATGAGCATAAAAGAGGCTTTAAGGCCATAAGATACCCCGGCCATGTCAACGGCTGCCATGACGTTAAGATAAACGGAATCCGTTTTGTACTCCCCGAATTTTTAGATGAAATGGGAACCGGCGCTTCTATCTGCAACCAGCGGAAATTTATCATAAGGGTTTCCGCCAACTATATCACCACCAACGTGCCCCCCTGTCAGCCCAAGCATTGATTAAGTGCCCCTTCGGCGGGAAAGTGACAAAGACTTTCCCGCTTTTTTGTATTTTTTATTGAAATATTGTATTAACAGGATTATAATGGATTCGGTTAATCCTCAAAAAGACGGGAAAGGAAGGCTTTTATGGAAAATCTTGTGGAGAAAATCAAAAAGTGCGCCGGAAATCAGGGTGTTGATATTTTAGGTTTCGGCGGCAGGGAACGGTTTGAGGGTCTGGCTGCAAGGAAAAACCCCTTTACCATATTCCCCGAAGGGAAAACTGTTATAATGTTAGGCAAGCGGATACTCAGGGGCTCACTCAGGGGAATCGAGGAAGGCACCAACTTTCAAGACTATAGCTTTTTCGGTCTGACATGGCTTGAGGACGAGTTTTTGGCCCTTGCCTGCTACGAGCTTACAAGGGTTATCGAAGATGAAGGGTATGAGGCGGTGCCGGTTTTCCCCAATCCTTCGGAAATCCCCCCTACGGGGGTAGCGGTAGAGGAAGGCAGGGAGGCTCCCAATGTTTTCCCGGATTTCGAATATGCCGCCGTTGCCTGCGGGGTTGCCGAGATAGCCTATAACGGCATGGTGTTCACCCCGGAATTCGGCCCCCGCCAGAGGTTCCATATGATAATAACCGATGCGGAAATACCCTCCGCTCCCCTGCTTGAACAAAAGGTGTGCGACGGCTGTGCGGAATGTGTTTCGGCCTGCCCCCTCGGGGCGATAAGTCATGACGGCGAAGAAGTGAATATCTGCGGAAAATCCATGAAGGTTGCCAAAATAAATTACAGTCTTTGCCGTTCCTGTAAAAACGGGGCGGTCCCCAACCGGTTCGGCTCAAGTCTGAAGCCCGACAGGATCGGGGCGATATGCAGCCGCAGCTGTATCTGCCATCTTGAGGAGAAGGGTCTTGTTAAAAATCTTTTCGAAAACAAGTTCAGGGATGAGGGCTTCTGGGCAATAGGCAGGGACGGCAGACCGGCAGGCAAAGGTGTTTAAGGGGGAATATAATATGGAACTGACCTCCCGAATGATAAAGGAAAAAGCCAAAGAATTGGGGATTGACGTTATCGGCATAGGCAATATCGAAAGGTTTAGAAATGCCCCAACACTCCTTTCCCCCGTTACATATTTTCCGAAGGCAAAATCGGTTATCGCCGTCCTTATGCGGATTCCCCGGGGTACCTACCGGGGGATTGAGGAGGGCACCCACTGGCATAACTATACCTTTTATTCCTATAATAAATTAAATACCTTTTTCCGCCCCAGGCTTACCTATGAGCTCTGCAGATTTATAGAAGACTGCGGCTGGGAAGCGGTACCCCATTATCCCGCCGTACCGGAAGGACAGGGTATGAAGGACCCCGTTGCCCCCGGTAAGGTTCCCCCGGACGTGGTGCTGAGCGTCCGGATTGCGGCGGCGGCTGCCGGGGCGGGGGAAATCGGTTATTCCAAGGTTTTTCTGACAAAGAAGCTCGGACCCCGTGTCAGAATAGGCATTATATTAACCGACTGCGTTCTGGAACCCGACCCCATTCTTGACACCGGCAGCATATGCCTCCACTGCGGAGCCTGTGCAAAGGACTGTCCGGGGAACGCCGTACCCGACGTCAAGGACAAAGCCAAGCGGATTTATATCGATTACGGGGAAAAAACCGTCTGGTACGGGGACGTGCATATGGGGCGGTGTACCCTCACCCATCACGGTTTCAATAACACCGTTTCCCCCTTCCACAAAAAGGACTTCCCCAACATGGCCTTTGATGTGGCCGATTCCCGGATGACCGAGGAGGAAGCCTATATATTGTGTTACTCCATGGCCTACGCCAAGTGGTTCAGAAAACCCGGCGGAAAGGTGCTTGGCTATTACGATTATATGCTTAAGCATACCGGTTATTTTGCCGTCTGCGGCGCAAGGGGTTGTATAAGAAGCTGTATGGTCATGCTGGAAAAGGCGGGAAGGATTGAAAACACCTTCAGGTATCCCTTTTTCAGGAAGAAGTCATGGCTGTTGCCAAATGACCCGAAGATTGTGACCGGAAGGATAAATCACTACCGGGAGGAACATCTTGACAAAAATTATCCGGGTATAAGGGAGAATGAGTATTAAATCACAATGGCTTTGCCATTGGATTTCATCCGCAGCGTCAGCTGCGGATTTTATTTTGTTTCTTTCCCGCAAGTGCGTAATCACCCCTCATCCGTCAGCC
The DNA here is from genome assembly GCA_002305335.1 of Clostridiales bacterium UBA1389. Lineage (GTDB taxonomy): Bacteria > Bacillota > Clostridia > Oscillospirales > CAG-382 > UBA1206. The sequence continues at coordinate 29,656 of DBQR01000040.1, read as the reverse complement.
TGCGTCTGACACCATCCCCTCAAGGGGAAGGCTATTTTTACCCCATATACTACCTTCTGCATTAGCTATTATCTGACTCTTGCGTTGCAGATTCGTTACTACGAATTTATATATAAAAAACAGGCGTTTCACCTGTTTGAATTCTTTATTTCTTGTCTTTCCCCCGAACATAACGCTCATAATAAAACAAATACTGCTGGGCAATGCCGCCGTAGGGGGAGAAGATACTTTCATCAAAGGTTTTGCCGTAATATTTATCAATAACCCGTTTTATCCAGACATCTTTCGGGAAGGCCGAAAGGAAGGAAAATCCGAAAAGCAGGGCGCAGTCGGCCACCTTGGGACCCACCCCTTTTATTGCCATCAAATACTTTTTAGCGTCATTGTACTCCATTTCCGAAACCCCGGCAAGGTCGATTTCCCCGGTTGACACCTTTAACGCCGCATCGTATATGTATTCCGCCCGGTAGCCGCATTTTAAAACCGACAGCTTTTCAACCCCCGCCTTTGCCAGAACCTCCGCCGCCGGGAAGGCATAAAAGTCCCCCTTCTTTTCCCCGAAGTTTTCGCAAAGGGTATTTATTATTTTTTTTATGCGGGGGATATTGTTGTTCTGGGAAATTATAAAGGAGCACAGCGCTTCCCACTTATCCTGACGGAGAATCCTGATTCCCTTTGAAATCTCGGCCGCCTGTGACGCCACCTTGTCCCGGCATATGATTTCGTTTATGGCCTTATAATCCCTGTCCAAATCGAAATAGTCCTTCCAGAGGGTGTTAAACTCCTCCTCCGAAACGTTTTTTAAAATAATTCGGTCATCCTCTTCAAGGATTTCAAGCCTTTTGCCGAAGGCGATGCCGTTATAAATACCGCCCGATCTTTCAAAGCGGAAGCACTGGCCGCAGTCAAAGGTTTTGTCGATACTGAAGAAATCGTCCTTTTCTATGTAGGCATTGTTGTTTGAAAAATAAACCATTGTTTTTATGTTCCTTGTGTGTTATACTGAATCCGGAGGTTTGTAAAAATGAGGGAAAAAATCTATACCATACCGGTAAACGAGGCCTTTGAAAATTCGGAAGGCTGCCCCTTGTGCGATTTATATAAAAAGTTAGAGGACACCGAAATCGACCTTATAACCGGCGCTTCCATGATGGAGCCGGACATTAGAATAAAAACCAACGAACTGGGCTTTTGCCGGAACCATTTTGACATTATGCTGACCTTTGGGAAAAGGCTCCCCGTTGCCCTGACAATCCAGTCCCACCTTGACAGCATCAGAAAGGATATTCTGCCGGGGGGGCTGTTTTCCAAAGACGACGCTTCAAAACCCGTTAAGCGGATTGAAAAGCTTTGCAACGACTGCTATGTCTGCCAGCGGATCGAAAGGCATTTTTCCGCCATGCTGGAAACCGCCTGCATTCTGTTTGAAAGGGAAAGCGAATTCAGAAACCGGTTTTCAAGCCAGAAATATTTCTGCCTTCCCCATTATTCAAGACTGCTTACCGTTTCCAGAAACATAAATTCCAAAAAGTATCATTCCCTGCTGGTAAAGTCGGCGGGGGAGGTGGTGGAAAGGTATATCAATTCCCTTTACGACGACGTTTCCCTATTCTGTAAAAAATTTGACTACAACAGCAAGGACCTTCCCTGGGGGAACGCTAAGGATTCTCCCGAAAGGGCGATAGATTTTTTAAAGTCGGTGGAAAAAAGCAGGTTGACATAACAAGCATAATAACGGGTTGTTAACTCATTATGAAATCCACATTATCCACAGGCTTTTCCACATGGCGGACAAGCATTTTCAAGGTATATTAACCTTTTCAAACCGACTTTTCCACATTGTCCACACACTTATCCACACTGTGGGGCAAGCATTATGTTAATCAGCGCGCGGGAATATTGTAGAAATTGCACAAAAAACTAAAAATCGCGTCGAAAAAACTGTTTAAGGTTATACCTCCATGGTGGCAAAGGCATTCTGGTTATAGGACGCAGTGTTTCCCGCCATATATTCGTAATATCCCTGGGAGGCTATCATCGCCCCGTTGTCCCCGCAGAGGGAAAGGGGAGGTACAAACAGGGGGATATCCCGCTTTGTACAGACTTCCTCAAGGGCTTTTCTTAAATGGGAATTGGCCGCTACTCCCCCCGCAAGGACAAAGGGGAGTTTTTTATTTGTGTCAAGCAGTTTTTCAAGCCGTACCGTTATGGTGTGTATCAATGCCTTTGTAAAGGAAGCGGCGATATCCGCCTTTTCCTTTTCGGTGAGGGTCATTCCCTTCTGGTTGAGGGTGTGGATATGGTTTACCACCGCCGTCTTAAGCCCCGAAAAGGAAAAATCGTATTCCGCGTCATGTACCGTGGCGGAGGTAAACTTAAAGGCTTCGCTGTCCCCGAGGGATGCCAGCTTGTCCAGCGCGGCGCCTCCCGGATAGGGCAGCCCCAACATCCTTGCCGCCTTGTCGAAGGCCTCCCCCGCCGCGTCATCCCTGGTTTTGCCGATTATTTCGTAATCGGTGTAATCATTTACCTTTATCAGTGAAGTATGTCCTCCCGACACCACAAGGGCGTAAAAAGGGGGGACAAGGTTTTCGTGAATAAGATAGTTGGAAGCCACGTGTCCCCTTATATGATGGACGGGAACAAGGGGTTTTCCCATGGCATAGGCAAGTCCCTTGGCGTAGGATAAACCGGTCAGAAGGGCGCCTATAAGGCCGGGGGCATAGGTTACGGCAACGGCGTCGATATCGTCTAACGTCAGGTTGGCTTTTAATAAAGCCTCCCCCGTAACCGCGGAAATTGCCTCGGTATGAGCCCGGGAGGCTATCTCCGGTACCACTCCGCCGTACAGGGCGTGGGTCTGAACCTGGGACGCCACAATATTGGACAAAAGCCTCCTCCCGTCGGCAACCACCGACGCCGAGGTTTCGTCGCAGCTTGTTTCTATGGCAAGTATATTCATATTTCCTCCAAAGTCATAAGTAATGCGTCCGAGTCCCGGTAATAGCCCTTCCGCCTGCCGGTAACCCTGAAACCCAGCTTTTCATACAGCCTGATGGCGGGGAGGTTGTTTTCGGCCACCTCTAAAAAGGCTTTTTCGCAGTTTCGCTTTTTTGCCTCTTCAAGAAGGCGTTTAATAAGCAGCAAGGCGATGTTTTTCCGCCGGTGCTTTTCCTCAACCGCCACATTTGTTATCTGGCATTCCCCCACGCCGGCATAACAGCCGCAGATACCCGCCATTTTCCCGTCAAGAAAGGCGGCAAGATATATGGCATGGGGGTTATTTATAAATAAAGTCAGCTCACTTGTGCTCCAGGGCACCGAAAGTGAGCTTTTTTCTAATTCAGATGCTTCCTTTGCTTCCTCTGGGAGAACAGACCTTATTTCAAATCCTTCCGGTATGCCTATGGCAGCCATTAAGCGTCCCCCCACAGCCGGGCGGTAACCTTGTAGGGACAGAGATAGGAATAGCCGGTGGATAAATCCAGTAGATAGTTAACCCCGTCGATATCCCGCCAGAACACCACCTCGTAATACAGCCCCGGATATGTGGCGGACAGCAGCCTTATATGGACGATATAGTCGGCAACCGCCTCGTCTATGGTGGGGGAAACAAGCTTAACCGGGTCCTGCTGGGTCATGGCGTCCCGCAGGGCGTAGGTATATTCGCTGTCGTCGGGAACGTCCGGATTGCCGGTGTACTTTGCCTCCGCCACGAACTGGTCTATGGGGAGGGACACGGTCCCTTCCAGGAACAGATAGGCCGCCACCGGGTCGAAATTCTGGACGGTTACTTCCTCCACCCCTTCGGCGCGGTAAACCCGGGGAAGATCCGGGTCGTTGTCGCATAAAAACCTTTGGGGGTCCTCATAGGGAATTACGCAGTATTCGCCGCCGTGCTGGTCTTTGGCGTAAACCTTACCCACCTTCAGGGCATACACCGACCTTCCGCACAAAACATACCCTATGCCCGTATCGTCGTCTTTAAAGCCTTCGTCTATATACTTGACTTTAATCACGTCCGAACAGGCAGATAAAAGGGTTATTAAACAAAGCAATAATGCAATTAAGGTTAGTTTTTTAGTCATATCAGTATCCTGTGCTGCCTAAGCTGTCGTCGTTTTCAATCCACTCGTTTACGTCATAAATTGTATAATTTTCCCCATCTTCCCTGACGATCACCCGGCTTATCCCCGCATTTATGCAAAGGCGCTTGCACATCTGGCAGGAACAGGTGCCGGGCACCGACTGTCCGGTGGAGGGGTCAATGCAGGCAAGGTACAGATCCGCGCCTATCATGGTTTCCCGGGAGGCGGAAATTATGGCGTTGGCTTCGGCATGGACGGAACGGCAGAGTTCGTATCTTTCCCCCCGGGGGATGTTCATTTTATCCCTGAGACAGTAGCCTAAATCACAGCAGTTTTTTCTTCCCCGGGGAGCTCCCGCATAACCGGTGGCGATTATGCTGTCGTTTTTCACGATAATAGCCCCGAACTTGCGTCTTAAACAGGTTCCCCTTTTGGCAACCGTCCGGGCAATGTCAAGATAATAATTGATTTTTGATACCCGTTCCATCCTTTTACCTCTTTAGTATTTATGTTAAAAATCCCGTTATTCGCTTATGGTTAATTATATCATTAAATTTATAAAAATCAATAGTAAAAACAAAGACGGCGTAACGCCGTCTTTGCTTATGTAAGGTTTTTACCTAATGCTTATTTTCTCTTCCTGATTACAACTGCGCCTGCAAGGGCGATAACCGCAACCACTGCAAGAGCAACGTAACCGGTGTCGCCGGTGGGGGTTGAACCGCCGGTGCTGGATTCATCTTCTTCGGAAGAAGCAACAGCGGAGGATTCGGCGGGTGCTGTGGAGGATTCTTCCTCAGAGGATTCATCACCGGGTTCGTCTGCGCCGAATACCTGAATTTCGCCAAGGAACATCCAGGCGTTGCCGGTAAGGTTCTTGAACTGAACCTTGACGTACCTTGCGGAACCTTCAACGTCGATGGAGTTGTTGACCATCTTGTTGCCGTTTACATTGGTTTCCCCGTCCTTTTCGGTGGGGTCAACGTCATAGGTGCCAACCCCTACTTCGGTCCAGTCTGCATTGTCTTCGGAAATGAAGTACTTGAATTCTGCGGGAGCGGCGATGCCAGCGCTCATAAGGTTGCTTGTCACCACGTTAATGCGTGAAATGGCGACAACTTCTTCTAGGTCAAGCACCACTTCGGCATATCCGCCAGCCTGATATTCGGGAGAGTTGGCGTTGAAGCCGGTGAGCTGAGGATTGCCATAGCCGGGATCGGTGGGGATTACTCCGTCGGTAAGTTCGGAATCATCGGTGTCGGGATAGGAAATGACGCCGGTGCTGGGGTCGGCATACTGCCCGAGTTTGGTGTAGGACTTGCCCACAGCGATGCCGTAATCGACATCTTCCACACCGTAGGGGGTGAGGTACGAATAGGTTGCATACTCTGCATTATGGGTTATGTAGTCATAATTGGGGTCAACGGCATAATTGGCGATAATCTGGGGGTCGGAAAGGTCGATTCCCACTAAGGTGAACAGGTCTCCGACTTGAACCGATTTAAGAACGGCGCCCCATGCCTGGTTTTTGTCGTTGATGAAGTTGGGGCATTCGTCATAGGGAACGTCCTGGAAGTTCTTGCCGCCGTACCACCATTCGTCACCGACGGGAGCTGCGGTAATGACAGGCCAGTTGTTGCCGGAGTTGTTTTCCACCACAAACTGGTTTTCGCCGATGGTCCAGTCGGGGCCGGTTGGTCCGCCGGCATGAACAGCTACCGCTTTGTAGGCACCGGTTTCTTCGTCGGGTTCGAACAATACCGCAACTCTCCAAGCGGAATTGAAAGTGCCGGTTGTCTGAATACCGGTAACGCCTTCATAATCGATGTTGTTTGCCAGCATAAGACCGATATCTCTTGTGGTGTCTGCCGGTTCATAGTCGGGAGCCGTAAACTCGGCGGCTGCCGAAAAGCCCGCAAAGCACACAAGAGTCATAATCAAAGCCACGATAAGAGTTAGAGTAACTGATTTTTTCATAATGGACTCCTTTTGGTTTTCGATTTATTCAATAAAGTACGCGCAGTAATTATGGACTATTTTTTCTTAATTATGACCGCTCCCGCAAGGGATAATACCGAAACGATGGCAAGGGCGATAAGCCCGCTGTCGCCGGTGGGGGTGGTGCCGGAGGTTTCCTCGGAGGATTCGTCGATGGGTTCTTCGGAGGTAGCTTCGGAGGTGGCTTCGGAGGTTTCTTCGGATATGTCGATTATATCCTCGCCTTCGACTACTACTTCCAGTTTTTCAACGATGACCTGGGCGCCGCCGACTGAGAAAATTAAAATGGAGGTAAGGGTCAGTTCATCGGTGGTAAAGGGGATTTTGCCCTGATAGACCGCTTCCGCAGTCCAGTCGCAGAATGCGAGTTCGGAAAAAGGAATTTCAAATTCATAGGTGCCCGGGGTTGCAAGGTCGCCCGCTGCGTCGAAGGTCATTCCCTCAATAAAGTGATGGGGGAATATTTCGTTAATGGATTGGGTATCAACGGATTCGGAAGTCTGAATGCGGAAGGATGTTCCGCCGCTTGTTAAGGTGAACTTGACTTTCAGCGTTGCGTCGGCGATATTGAAGGTATAGGGTTCCGCATAAGTAAGTTTAACGCTGGGCCAAGCGCCGGCCGCCTGTACGGTGAGAACGCCGTTTTCGTCAAAGGTCGCGCTGGCTTCAACACCGTTAGCTTCGATTTTCGTAATTTCAGCATCTTCAGGAATCAAATTATACACTGTGTCGGGTAGTTTTTCTGCCGTAGCCGGTATTGCCAGACTTACGACTAATGCCACAAGCAGGATAGCGGTGACAGTAAACGCCAATGCTTTTTTCATTGTAATCTCTCCTTATTAATAATCAATAGTATCCTGAATAAAGTATATCATTGTATTATGAATTTGTCAATATTTTTATCACCGATTAATTGCATTTTTTTTAACAGTTTATATATATTTATAATATGTAATGATTTTCACCGCCGATTTTGTGCAGTATTGCCATTATCAGGTTATATTTCTGCTGCCGAACACAGCTATCGTGTTGTAAAAACAATATCAGGCGGCCACCCGGCAGACGCTGCCTGATTAAGAACTACTATAATTCGGTTTGAAAACCTGCTTAAAAATTTCACCTCAGTTATAACAAAGAGCTTATTCGCTTTCGGTGTCCGACGGGTTTTCACTGCAGGTTATTGTCTTAAAGTCCAGCCATTCAAGCAACTCATGGTTGAACGGTTTCAATCGTAAGCCGTTAATCAACCTGTGAGCGTGACCGAAAAAGTCATCAGTGACACGCTTTGCATTATTGAATCGACGGTCAGTGATACCGCCAAAGAAACCGCTTACGACAAGCTGAAACGCATGATTCTGGGTAAAGTTGAAAGCCAAAAAATTAATATTAACAGACAGTCTTTTACTACTGTGATGAATGATATCCGAATTGTATGGAACTGCATAGGCATGTTTACACCGCCAGCCATTACAGAAAAGGAAAAATCGGCATAGCCGGTAAATACATACCAAACTATGCCGATATTTTTTCCGGGATTTTTTATCCCTAAGTTGCACCCACTAATGGGGGGTGGAGGGGCTTTTCGGGAAGTTTAATAACCGAGTTTGGCTATATACTCATTATAAAGGGTTTTGTTCAGGGAGTAAATTTCGGTAATAATAAATTTTCCCTTTTCAAAGTCATACGATATGGTTAAACCTGCTTTAAGGGTTATCCAGGGATAAAGGTCGTCATGGTAGCAGAATACCACGTCCCAGCTTCCGTTTTTGAAATCCACCCCGTTATATCCCGCATACCGGATATACGGGGCATACTGAAGCATTTCGCTAAATGCGCTATGGGCAACGGTTCTGTAACTTTCCGATCCGTTTATAGCGCTTTGAAATCTGATTAGCAGGATTTCGCTCAGGATGTCTTCGACATCGTCTGTTTTTCTATTCATTAACCCGTCTGTAAGAATTGAAGCTAAACGCTCTATCTCACGGAGGTTCATAAAGCTGCCGTCGGTACCCATACAATAAAACAGGGTGGAACCGTCGTCGTCATAGTTGGGGGTTAAAAACAGCAGGGTTTCCTTACCGATCGCCTTATAACACTGGATATATCCGTCCACCGCTAAATCCGAGCGTATCATTGTCCAGGTCTTTCCGCCGTCGCCGGTGTGGAAGATATCGTAATAGGTGGAATCGTCTGTTTTCTTCACTTCGGCTATGGCGAAAGCGTAATTATTATCAAATTCCGCTTTATAGGTAATCGGGACGCCTTCTATTTCAAAGGAGGCGTTTTTTTCCTTCACGAAGGTGTTTACATATTCAAGAATATAACCGACACAGTTTATCAGATAAGGTCTTTTATAATATTCCCAGCCGGAATTATTCCCCGTTCTGTAAGCTAAAATATCGTCATAGACCATAACTTCACAGGTATGCTCTTCCATAACGAGTTTCATATGATAACAGTCACCGAGGTTTTTACCATCAATGTCAAGCCTGCTGTATTCGCCGTCACCTATCACCGATTTGTAAATAAGTTCGGCAAGGTAGCCCGAATAGGATATTTCTGCGCCTTCTTCCGAGCCATACATTTTCAAAACGGTAGCCTTGTAGTGAACCGCCATAACATCATCAATTTCGGGATGTTCGGTTATTAGCGCACCGTTTATATTGCCGGATTCAAGGGCCGGGTCAAACAGCTTATCCAGATCATAGCCTTTGGGATTATAATAAAGCTCAAAGGTTTTTTCGGCATCCCCGGGTATTGAGGTATCATATTTGAGATAACCGTTTTCGTAAACCGTTATAATCATATAATGCACATCGAAGAGTCCGTCGGCGCTAGCTTCAAAAACATCAGACCTGACATTCGTTAAATCAACACTGGCGGGATTATTAACTCTTTCTATTTGCCCGTTATCTATAATTAACGAGTAGATCTGGTCCCTGTAACTTCCGGTTATACAGTGGAACATATCTTTCTCGTCAGACCATCTAAGGGCATAACCCTTAAGGTCCAGCTTATCGGGATGATAGCGGGCGAAGGTGTTGCCGTTGATTTCGGAATATACCTTCTCAAGGTCGCTTAAGCCGTCCTGGCCGGTGTCCTGAACTTCCCAGACGGTACTTATCGGCGACAAACCGTCGGCGTTGTCGGTAATATGGATTGTATCGCTGTCTATCGCAACCACCGAGGAAATACCTCCGGGGATTTCATACCCTCCTCTTATGGTACCTAAATCCTGACCGTTATACACAAAGTGGGAATAAATATAATAGTAATATCTGCCGTCAATTATTTCGGGTTCGGAAATTAAATAGACCAGCTTGCTGTCAAAGTAAACGCCGTAAACAAAACGGACATTTTCCAGGATATCCGCCCTCATGTCAATGTTGGGGAGGGTGGTGGTCTTGGATTTAAAGGTGCGTATGCAGACATCCGCCACCGGGAAACCGTCGTCAACATAGGGGGTTAAGTGGTGAAAGGGGTAAACAAGGTACTTTTCGCCGTCAAATAATACGGCTTCCTGATCGCATTTGTATTCGACGCCGTGATAGGTTACATAGTAATCCCCCTCGGTAAGATTATGGACTTCAATAACGGGATATTCCCTGCCGTTGATTATGGCAATACCGTTTTTAATAAAGTCGGGTGTTTCCTCCGATTCGTTCCAGCGTTTGACATCCTTCAACGAAACCGGATACCATAACTGCAAACCGCAGTCATAGCAAGCCGTTGATGCATAGAGATAAGCATAACTTTCGCCGTCAATTTTAACAACCGCCCGGTAATTGCATTTCTGGTTATAACCTGTTCCGGGAATTGTTACATACTCGTCCGATGTATTGTCATTATACTTATTGTCAAGGATGTATTTTTTGCCCTTTATGTACACAACGGCAGGCTTTGTTTCGTCTATTACCATCTTGGGAGACTGATTGACACCGCTGGGAATCCACAGCTTTTGGTAAACAATAACCATATTGAAGTTGTCTTTTCCCATTTCGGATACTATGGCTAAATCGTTTCCGGGATCGTTAATATCATCTAATGCTGAAGCTTTGTAAAAGAATTTACTGTCCGTTACGATGCCGTTATCTGTTTCGTCTATACGAACATAGAGGTTGGAATAAAGGTAAATATTGTATCTGCCGGCAATATTAAACATAATATATTTATCCCAGGTGCCGGAAAACAGGGTATTTACCGACAGATTCTGCACCTCAACTTCGCCGTTTCTGGTGATTATTTCCCAGTAAAGAGGCATTACTTCGTCTATATTGCTGTAACTTGCCGTATTGACGAAATCGACCGGAAAGTTAAGCCCCTCAAGGGATTCAAGGTTGGGATAGCAGGACTTTAAGGGAGCCGAGGATGTAACCGGATTATAGCTTGTTTTACAGTAATACCATTCCTCCCCGTTAAGCAGCATATATCTGTTTGCATAAATTTTTGCACTGTAATCGCCTATGATAACGGTTACATAATTTATACCGGTCAAATCGGGAAGGGTGGATTCATCCGCCAGATACCATTTATCCGGCATGAAAACTTCATCATACATTACGGGGGCGTCACTTCTGTCGGGGGTTATAACCCGCTTTTCGCCGAAGGGTTCGACAATACTGAAGGTGGTGCCGCCTTTCAAAGTCGTTAATACAGGATGAAGCGAAAGCAGCGATATTCTATAATCGTTATAGGGATTCCTGTACCATTCCTCCAGGGTTTTGCCATTGGATTCATATGTAATTTTGAAGTAGCCTTCGTTATATACCGTAAATTCATACTTTTCGGAACCGCCGGAAATTGTAATATAATAGTAAATACTGAGACCTACGGCGGGGGTACCCGTAAGGTAGGACTTATTGGGGGTGATCATGCTGTCATATAACTCTTCGGCGTCTTCGCCCGCTTCGGTCAGATTGGTTTTCTTTGTGCCGTAGCTTAGCTTGAATCCTTCGGGTAGCGTTTTCAGATCGGGGTGATAACTTATATAGGACAAAGAGCGTTGGGAAAACTGATTAGGGTTGTAATACCATTCGGTATGCTTTGTCCCGTCGATTTCGTATTCATAGCAGAAAACGTTGTCGAGAATATAATAAGTAAAAGTATAATCCGGGGAATCCTGCCGGTTAAGCCGGATTGTATAATATAATTCGGTTGAAATAACAACCGGCTGCTTATCCCCGATATACAACGAAGCCTCGGGAGCAAATATGTTTTCGTAAAGCTTGGCTTTTCCCTGCCCTGCCAAAATATCCTTGACCGGTAAATCGTCGGCCTTATTGCCAAGGACATAGTAATCCAAGTCATAGCCTGCCGGGAGGGCGGCCAAGTCGGGATGGCGGGAAATAAAGATAAAGGGGTGGTTATTTTCATAGTCCGGATTGTAATACCATTCGTTATAGGTTCCGTTGTCATTTTCGCTTTTGTAGACAAAATATCCGTTGATATAGAAAGAAAATTTATAAGTGGGTGAGCCGGCTTTCTTCAGCTCGATGGAAAAATCTATAAAACCGATATCCTCGGGAGTAATATCCACCATATATATCGAGTTGGCGGGGGAAAGCATTTCTTCGAAAAGATTTGCGGCTTCCTTACCCGCAAGGTCCTTCTCGAAACCGGAATAAGCATAGATATCCAGGCGGCTTATAAATCTGTACCCTTCCGGGAAAGCGGCCAGTTCGGGGTGGCGTTCGGCAAAAGTCGAACCGGTTATTACCTCCGAGCCTTCGGAAGAGCTGTTTTCCGAACTGTCGTTGTTTGTTGCCCCGCTGTGGGTTTTGGAGCTGTTGTTGCCGGGGTCAAGGTTTCCTCCCTTGAGCAGTATTCCCGCAACCGCCGCAATAAGAATTACAAAGGTAAGGCAGGCGGCTATGGCGGCAAGACGGTTTATCCTTAGCTTTGGGGTGTTTATCGCCGATGTCTTTACCCTTTCCAGCTCCTCGTCGGAAGGGGTGTGTTTATATGCCACTTTTTCAAGGGCTTGTTTTATGCGTAATTCAAATTCGTTCATTGCATATCTCCTCACTTAACCGAAAGTAGCGTTTCCCCGTCAGGACTGGCTTTTATCCAGGGCTTTTTTCAGCTTTCTGATTGCCGACTTGTAACGCCATTCGACGGTGGTGACGGGAAGTTTCAAAGCGTTTGCGGTTTCCTTAAAGGTCAGTTCCCCGTAAAGGTGCATAACCACAACCTGCCTTTCCCCCGCCGGAAGCTTTTTTAAGATATAGTCCACGTAAAGGGCGTCCTCCGCAAAGCTTTCGGGATTTATCCGGTTTGACTTTATGCGGGGATTTGTGTCAACGATAATCACCGAAGAACCGTTGTTTTTGGCGTTAATCGCTGCGTTTTTGGTTATCTCGATAAGCCATGCAAGGGGGTTTGTACCTGGCCTGTATTTGTGTATGTACCTGTAAGCCCTAATAAAAGCCTCCTGAACCGCATCGTCGGCCATGTAGTAATCCTTAACCACCGACAAGGCGTACATATACAAAAATTCCCTTGTATAGCGGTAGAGCAAATCGAAATCCTCCATATTACCGTTCTGGACAGATATTATCCGTTGCTCCACTATGCTTTTTTCAATTATCACGTCAGGTACCTCCCGTAAGGTAAGAAACAATGTTTCATTATATTAATCTTTGAAAGCACATCTTTTCGGAGTAATTATTAAAAATAATTTTTCTTCATTATACCGGTAAAATACGGTTACGGTAAAATCGCGGGGTATTATAAAGGTTTCCGAATCCGATGGTACCACACAAAGCCGTTAAAAGCAAGAAAAACCGCCGGTTCGGCGGTTTTCCCTGCTTTGTTAAAAGGAGTTGTGTATTTTGGAGGACTGCACGTAAATAAAGTTGTGTTTTTAGCCGACACTTGTCCGGTGAAAGCAATTGTATATTTATTCATTTTTTCAGATGCTACTGTATAATAATAAACAGCTGAAAAATGTAAAAAGCAAGCGATTTTTGTTTATTTTACATATCATTAATAGATTATTTACATTGGGTAAAGCATAAAGGCATTAAAACCCGCCGGTATGAATATACAGATCGCTAAATTTTCCTTGTTACCGTTTTATCCTTTCGACCGGCTCCTGCAACACTTTCGGCTTTTGCGTTACTTTAAAACATACTTTGATATGATAGAATAATTGTTTGTCTTTCAAAACAAAAACCGCCGGAGTTTTTCCGGCGGTTTGACGGTTGCCTTATCAGCCCCAGCAGGCTTCGCTTATGGCAAGCAGGCTGCCTTCCTTGTCAACCCAAATTACAAATACAAATCAAGCAGGTCGTTTTTTTAAAGTCCTCATACAATATCTTATACGACATCATTACATGGGCGGTCAACAGCCAAAATTCCGTTTCTTCGGTTATTTTGTATTCAACGATTTCGTCCGTGGGGTCAATATATTCCCCATCAATTACACCTCCGATTATTTCAAATTCGGCTTTGGCGTCTTCGCTTGCAAATTCCATCCGCGGATAAGAGCGGGACAGTTTTGCTCCTTCGGGTAAAGCGGAATATTCGGGGTGTCTTTCAGCCAACGTTTAGTCCGGAACAGGGGTTTCCCCTTCAAGCATAACTTCATAAAGCAGTTCATTAACTTCTTCGGCATTACCGGTGTAATAATAATCATAATAAGGTATAATGTTCATAAGAGGAGGTTTCATTTTCCGGTTCAGGATTAATCCTTAACAGGCTGAAGATGCAATATTCATAATAGATATCCACGGAATATTTAATCCCGTCTTCTTCCCATTCGCTATGTTGCCGGGGGATGGAGTCAAAGAGTTCGTAAAAATTATCCAAACCGTTACTTCACGAATCTTCCCCGCTGTCAGGAGGGGAAATTATTTCGCTGTAATCCTCCCCGAAAAGGGTTGCCAATACAGTCTCCGTTGCATCGGGGTTAATAAACCACTCCATATATTCGCATAATTCGAAAACCCCGTTATAGTTATAGATGATTGTGTAGTTCAATTCTCCTTCCGGGTCGGTAAGCCTTATGGTTAAATAACTCCCGGTTTGTGCTGCCGAAGAGACGTTAAGATATAAAGCATCCGAGGGGTTTAACAGGGTTTCAAACACCTGCTGTGCCTTGTCTTCCGGGACGGCTGTAAATTCGTTGGAGTCGCCTAAGGCAAAGCTTATGGTATATCCTTCGGGGAGGGTTTCAAATTCGGGGTGATACTCCAAGAAGCTACCGGAGGGTTCGGGATTGAAGATTTCAAAATCATAACCTTCGGGATTATAGAAAAATCCGATGGAATCTTTTTTAGTTTTGTCGGCGTACTGGATTAAATAATTAACAAGCCCGTTGGAATGTATCGTAATTGCAACCACAATGTCATCGGTACCTATAATTATTTTCGCCTTTGGTCTATCCAAATTCAAGGAGGTGGTTTCAAAGCAGGCGAAGGAACCGTCCTTAAACACATAATCATATACGGTTTTTGCCTTTTCGGTGTTGCGGTAAACATAAACTGCACTGGTTTCGTTATAGTGTTTTACTGTAATATCCGGCTTGGACCTGTCGGTATTATAAATTTCCGGATAAGCTTCGGCTAAGGTTTTCGCCCCGTTTTCAGCCTTAAATAATAGTTTATTATAAAACCATTCCGGTCGGGTGTCCTCACCGGCATAATAGGCAAAATGACCGTCAAAATATACTCTAAATTTTTCGTAATCAGAATCGGTGCTGTCTTTTCGCAGTTGTAATTCCCAGTATTCCTCCGGGAGATTTTCCGGTGCGTCCTTTAGGTGGTATGAAGTTCCGGGCGACAGTAAATAGTTGTATAATTTTCCGAAATCAACTTCATCATTGACAAAATAGCTGCTTTCGTTTTTATAAGATATATAGGTATTGCGGTTTTCGGGGAATTCCTTAAGCTGTGGGTACATCTCGGCGAAAGTGACGGTTTCTTCAGCCGAAGTTCCGGGGTGGAGCGTACCGCTGGTGTCGGTGTTTAGGCCTTTGTTGGTCTTAAGCACAATCCCGGTAACCGCCGCCGCTAAAATACAGAAGGTAAGGCAGGCGGCAATCAGGGAAAGCCTGTTTAATCTGCTCGGTTTTTTGGCTTCCTCAATGGCTTTCCAGACATATTCCATATTGTCGGGAGCGTACTTTTGCGCTTCGTTTTCGATATCGGTCTTTATTTTGTCTTTAAGGTTGTTGTCACTCATTCGGATTTTCCTCCCTGATAATTGCCGCCTTAAGCTTTTTTAAGGCGGAGGTGTATCTCCATTGGGCGGTGGTGCGGGGTATTGAAAGAAGGGTTGCGATTTCCCTTATGGTATATTCCCCGTAGATATGCATAACCGCAACCTGCCGTTCCGAAGGCTTCAGGCTTTTAAGTATAAACTCCACATAGTTATTGCCCGCCACGGAATTTTCGTGGCTTTTTCGTATGCCTTTTTTCGACATTTCGTCGCTTATCACCAGCGAACGCCGCTTTTCCCTTTCGTCAACGGCGGCATTCCGGGTTATGGTTATAATCCAGGCAAGACCGTTTCTGCCGGGTTTGTATTTGGCGGCATTAAGCCAGATTTTAATAAAAACCTCCTGCACCGCGTCCTCGGCAGAAAGCCGGTCGCCGGTGACGGATAAGGCATACACATAAAGAAGTTCCCTTGAATACCGGTATAAATCCTCAAAAGCGACACGGTTTCCTTTCTTCACTTCGGATAAATACCCGTCGATAACCCCGGGGTCAAGCGCCACGTTGTCCGCCCCTTTCCTTTGAAGCTGCTTCATTTAATATACGGTTTCGGGAGCAAAAAAACAGAGTGAATTTTTACATTTTTTTCATACGCAATAATTATACATCATTTATAATGCAAAGCAAGGCACCAGTTCTTTTTTTCCTAAATAATTAAATAAGAGGAATTAAATAACAAGCAAATTTAAGCTAAAACAAGCGACATTTTTCGCTTTTTCTATTGTATTTTTTTATAAATCGTGCTATACTTGCTTGGTACGGATTCTGCCGTACGGCAACATAAATATTCAGGAGGCTATATAAATGGCACTATCACCCGAGCAAATACAATTAAAGGATAAGGAACTAAAGGAATTCATTGAAAAATTCAAGGACACTCCGGGACCTTTAATGCCAATAATGCAGAAAGCCCAGGAGCTGTACGGCTATCTTTCCTTTGAAACCCAGAACTTTATCGCCGAATCCCTTGGCATACCCGTATCCGATGTGTACGGCGTCGCCACTTTTTATGCCCAATTTTCCCTTGAACCCAAAGGCGAGCACGTTATAAGCGTCTGCACCGGCACCGCCTGCTACGTAAGGGGCGCTCAGGCCGTCCTTGAGGAAGTGGAAAAAGAGCTGGGAATCAATTCCGGCAGCACCACCCCCGACGGCAAGTTTACCATTCAGGATACCCGCTGCCTGGGCTGCTGCGGTCTTGCGCCGGTTATGGTTATCGGCAGCGATGTATACGGCAGGCTTGTGCCTTCCGACATCAAGGGTATTCTTGAAAAGTATAAATAAGGAAAAACTATGAAGATTTCGGAAATCGCTTTGGTCCTAAACGGAGAAATACTCTGCTGCGAAGAGTTTACAAACGACGACGTTTTTTCCGCCTGCGGCAGCGACATGATGAGTGATGTCCTTGCCTACGTGAAAAATCAGGGCGTTTTACTTACCGGTCTTGTAAACCCCCAGGCAATACGCACCGCGGTCATGATGGACATGAAGTGCGTGGTGTTCGTAAGGAACAAAATGCCTACCGGGGACATAATCGAACTGGCGAAGCAGTCGGGTATTGTGGTTATGAAAACAACCCACCGCATGTACGAAGCCTGCGGTCTGCTGTATGCCGCCGGACTCACCGGCAAAACGGGTGAATGAGTTGGACGTGGAATGCTTGTCCTACAAGTTCGAGGTTGACGGCAATAACTTCACCTCCGCCGGGGAAGCGTCCATTCAGGTAAAACGGATACTTCGCCGGATAGGATTTACCCCGGAAACAATAAAAAGAGCCTCCATCGCCATGTACGAAGGGGAAATAAACATGGTCATCCATGCCGGCGGCGGGGTTGCGGAGCTTTTCATCTATGAAGATAAAATAGTCATCGTCCTCACCGACCACGGTCCGGGTATTGCCGACGTGGCGCTTGCTATGAAAGAGGGCTATTCCACCGCCCCCGACAACATCCGTGCCTTGGGTTTCGGCGCAGGTATGGGACTTCCCAATATGAAACGCTATACCGATTCAATGGAAATCACAACCGCCCTGGGAAAAGGAACGGTTATAACAATGACTGTCAAGGTATAGCCCAAACAATCGCGAAAGGAAGGTGCATATGGCTGAATACAAGCATTCCGTTTCCCTTGATGTGGAAAAATGCAAGGGCTGTACGCACTGCTTAAAACGCTGCCCCACCGAAGCCATAAGAATTCGGAACGGACATGCGGTTATAGATTCCAAACGGTGCATTGACTGCGGCGAATGTATCCGTCAATGCCCCCATAACGCAAAAAAAGCGATTTTCGACAGGTTTTCGGCTCTGCCGAAGGATAAATACAATATAGCCCTTCCCGCCCCCACCCTTTACGGGCAGTTTGAAAACCTTGACGACATTGACTATCTCCTTCAGGGGCTTTTGGACATAGGCTTTGACGATGTGTTCGAGGTGGCCTGCGCCGCCGAGCTTATTACCGAATACACCCGGAGATACCTAAAGCAGAAAGATATCCACACCCCCGTCATATCCTCCGCCTGTCCGGTTGTGGTACGGCTGGTGTCCCTCAGGTTCCCCACCCTTGTGAAAAATCTGATTCCCATACTTCCTCCCATTGAGTTAGCCGGGAAAATGGCAAGGGAAAGGGCGAAAAAGAATCACCCTGAACTGAAGGACGAGGATATCTGCGTCGTGTTCATCTCCCCCTGCCCCGCAAAGGTTAGCTACGTCAAAAACCATCTGGCGGGAACGAAAAGCAACCTGGACATGGTCATGGCCATAAGCGACGTGTATTTCGAGCTTTTGAATGTCATGAAAAAGAAAACCACTCCCGTTCCCTATTCCAGAACGGGAATGATAGGCGTAGGCTGGGCTATCAGCGGCGGGGAATCCTCCGCCCTTATGAACGACCATTATCTTGCCGCCGACGGTATTGAAAATATTATAAAGGTTTTGGAAGATATAGACACCGCGGTTTACCGCAATCTTGATTTTGTGGAACTGCTCGCCTGCAGCGGCGGCTGCGTGGGGGGAGTGCTGGCGGTGGAAAACCCCTACATAGCCCGGGTAAGGCTCCGCAATATAAAACGCTATCTCCCGGTTTCCCAGAACAAGCCCCCCGAAAGCAATTCCGAAGTCGGGTACCCCGACGAATTAGGGCTGGTATTCGACGGGGAATACAAGGCGGTTTCCTCCTTGGGTTCCGACCGGAAGCAGGCAATGAAGCTTATGTCGGATATCGAAAGGGTGTTTGCCACCCTCCCCGAACTGGACTGCGGGTCCTGCGGCGCCCCCACCTGCCGCGCCTTCGCCGAAGACGTGGTTAAGGGTAACGCAAAGTATGAGGAATGCATTGCGGTAATGAGGGAAAAGCTGAAAGAGGTATTAAAAAACAACGAACCTTAAAAGGCGGGTAACCATGACAGTAGGCGAGTTAATGAATAAAGCCGGATTCGAAGTCATATCCTCCGGCGACACATCAAAGGAAATAGAGGGCTTTTACGCCGGCGACCTGTTAAGCTGGGTAATGGCAAACGCCAAAGCCGGTTTCGGCTGGCTTACCATTATGACAAACCTTAACGTGCTGGCGGTTGCCTCCCTTATAGACCTTGCCTGCGTGGTAATCTGCGAAAACGCCGTCCTTGACGAGGAATTTATTTCCACCGCAAGGGAAAAGGAAATATGCATTTTACGCACCGCAAAGCCCGTTTATGAAACCTGCCTGAATTTAGGCAGCATTTCAAATGATTAGGCTGTATTACGACTTTCATATACATTCCTGCCTTTCCCCCTGCGGCGACGACGACATGACGGTAAACAACATCGCCGGGATGGCAAAGATAAAGGGGCTGGATATAATTGCCCTTACCGACCACAATTCGTTACGCAACTGTCCCTCCTTTTTCAAAGCCTGCGAAAGGCTGAATATTATCCCGATAGCCGGAACCGAGCTTACCACCTCGGAGGAAATCCATATGGTCTGCCTTTTCGAAAGCCTGCTTGACGGTTATAATTTCAGCGTGGAGCTTGACAACTACCGTTCTAAAATAAAAAACCGTCCCGAAATTTTCGGCAACCAGTATATACTAAACGACATTGACGAAATAGTGGGGACCGAACAATACCTGCTTCCCAACGCCACTTCCCTTTCCCTTGAGGCTGCCTATAACCTTGTAATCAGCCACAACGGTGTCTGCTTTCCCGCCCATGCGGACAAGGAATCCAACGGAATAATTTCAATCTTGGGCATATTCCCCGACAAGCCGGAATTTAACTGCATTGAGCTTTCAAAACGTGTGAATCCCAAGGACTTTTTAGATAAAAACCCGGTGCTGAAAAGCAAAATCATATTACAGAATTCCGACGCCCACAGTCTTAACGACATAAGCGAAGCGGAAAATTATATAGAACTTGACATACCCGAAAGAAGCGGTTCGGGGGAAAAACGGAAAGGGCTTTTCGGCTATCTAAAAGGTAAATTATAAATGAAGGAATTGTCGCTGTTCATTCTTGATATTGCCCAGAACTCCCTTTCGGCAAATTCGAAAAACCTGGAAATAACCCTTGAGGAAAGCAATAATCAGCTTACTATAACCATAAAAGACGACGGGTCCGGTATGGACAGGGACACCCTGAACAGGGTGGAAAACCCCTTCTTCACCACCCGCACCACCCGGAAGGTGGGTTTGGGAATCCCCTTCTTTAAGCAGGCCGCCGAACAGACGGGGGGATTTCTGTCGATACAGAGTCTTTCCGAAACCGACAATCCGTCGAACCACGGCACCACCGTTACTGCTTTGTTTTATAAAAATTCCATTGATTATACCCCCATGGGGGATATCGTGTCCACTGTATGCGCACTTGTCCAGGGGCTCGGAATAACAAATTTTATATACACCCATACCTTTGAAAAAGGAAGGGTTGAGCTGGACACAAACATTTTAAGAAAAACCCTTAAGGACATCCCCCTTGACAATCCGGAGGTTATAAACTGGATAAGGGAATACCTTGAGGAACAATACGCCGATTATGAAAAATAAAAATATAAAATAAACCGAAAGGATTATTGTAATGAAATCATTAGAGGAACTTGCCAAAATCAGACAGCACATGCAGTCAAAAATGGCGCTTCGTGAAGGCGAAAACGATATTCGCATAGTCGTCGGTATGGCTACCTGCGGTATTGCGGCAGGAGCAAGGCCGGTACTTAAAACACTTTTAGAGGAAATTTCTTCCCAGGGACTCGGCGACAAAGCCACCGTATCCCAGACCGGCTGTATAGGCATATGTCAGTTCGAACCCGTAATCGAGGTGTTCGAAAGCGGGAAGGAAAAAGTGACCTATGTGAAAATGACACCCGAAAAAGCAAAAAGAGTGGTTGCCGAACATATAAAGGGCGGAAAAGTCGTCACCGAATACACCATCGGCAGCTCAAAAATATAAACGGAGGATTAATACATGATACGTTCACATATTCTCATCTGCGCAGGTACCGGCTGTACCTCCTCCGGCAGCGATAGCATAAGGGCAGCCCTTGTAAAGGAACTGGAAGACAAGGGACTTTCGGAAGAAATCAAATTGGTCCGCACCGGCTGTTTCGGTCTCTGCGAACTGGGCCCCATTATGATCGTTTACCCCGAAGGAGTGTTCTACTCAAGGGTTACCGCTGCCGACATACCCGAAATCGTGGAGGAACACCTGCTTAAAGGCCGCCCAGTAACCCGCCTGATTTACCACGATACCGGCGAAGCTACGGCGGACAAGGCAACGTCACTCAACGATACCGCCTTTTACAGAAGTCAGAAGCGGGTGGCATTGCGTAACTGCGGCGTCATAGACCCCGAAAATATCGACGAATACATAGCCATGAACGGTTACGAAGCTCTGGGCAAGGTGCTCACCGGAATGACCCCCAAGGACGTAATCGACGTGGTTTTGGCCTCCGGTCTGAGGGGCAGAGGCGGCGGCGGCTTCCCCACCGGGAAAAAGTGGCAGTTTACCGCGGCTGCGGTTTCGGATAAAAAATATGTGGTATGCAACGCCGACGAAGGTGACCCCGGCGCATTCATGGACAGATCCGTCCTTGAAGGCGACCCCCATGCGCTGCTTGAAGCAATGACCATAGCCGGCTACGCCGTGGGTGCGGATGAAGGATATGTCTATGTCCGCGCCGAATACCCCATAGCGGTTAAGCGTTTGCAGATAGCCATAGACCAGGCCCACGAATACGGGCTTTTGGGCAAAAACATTTTCGAAACAGATTTCAGCTTTGATATAAAATTAAGGCTCGGCGCCGGCGCCTTCGTCTGCGGCGAGGAAACCGCCCTTCTGACTTCCATCGAGGGCAACCGGGGCGAACCCAGACCCAGACCTCCCTTCCCGGCGGTTAAGGGACTTTTCGGAAAACCCACCCTAATAAACAACGTGGAAACCTATGCCAACATTCCCCAGATTATATTAAACGGCGCGGAATGGTTTGCCTCCATGGGTACCGAAAAATCCAAGGGAACAAAGATTTTCGCATTGGGCGGTAAAATCAAGCACACCGGCCTTGTGGAAATCCCCATGGGCACCCCCCTTCGCACCATAATCGAGGAAATCGGCGGCGGCTGCCCCAACGGTAAGAAATTCAAAGCGGTACAGACCGGCGGTCCTTCCGGCGGCTGCATACCCGCGTCCCTTATAGACACCTCCGTTGACTATGACACCCTCACCTCCATCGGCTGTATGATGGGCTCCGGCGGTATGATAGTCATGGACGAGGACAACTGCATGGTTGACATTGCGAAGTTCTTCCTCGGCTTTATAGTTGACGAATCCTGCGGCAAATGTATCCCCTGCCGTATCGGCACCCGGAGAATGCTGGACATTCTCACCAAAATCACCGAAGGCAAGGGGGAACCGGGGGATATCGAAAAGCTTGAGGAGCTTGCCAACACCGTGAGGGCTACCTCCCTTTGCGGATTAGGCCAGACCGCCCCCAACCCCGTCCTTGCAACCCTCAAATTCTTCCGGGACGAATATGAAGCCCATGTTTACGAAAAACGCTGCCCGGCAGGCCACTGCAAGGCTTTGGCGGTATATACCATAGACCCCGAAAAGTGCAAGGGCTGTTCGCTGTGTTCCAAGAAATGCCCGGTGGGCTGCATCTCGGGAGTGCTTAAATCCCCATATGTAATAGACCAGTCCAAGTGCATTAAGTGCGGCACCTGCTTTGAAGTCTGCAAATTCGGTGCCATCAGCAAGAAATAACGGAGGAAAAGTCAATGGATAAAGTTAATCTGACAATAGATGGCATCAAAGTAACCGTCCCCGCCGACTATACGGTATTGGAAGCCGCAAGGGAAGCCGGAATAAACATACCCACCCTTTGCTATCTTAAAGACGTTCAGGAACTGGGCGCCTGCCGTATGTGCCTTGTGGAAGGCGGCGGCAGAGGTCTTCAGGCCGCCTGCGTGCTTCCGGTTTCCGAAGGCATGAATATTAAAACAAACACCCCCACCATCAGAAAGGCGAGAAGGATAAACCTTGAACTTCTGCTTTCGAACCACAACCGGGAATGCACCGGCTGCATACGCAACCGCAACTGCGAACTTCAGCAGCTTAGCAACGAGTACGGCGTAAGGGACTTCCCCTATGACGGACCCAAAACCGAATCGGAAATCGACGATATATCCCCCTCCATCGTAAGGGATAATTCCAAATGTATCCTCTGCCGCCGCTGTATCGCCGTGTGCAACGATGTTCAGAATATCGGCGCAATAAATGTGATTAAACGGGGTATGAAAACTCATGTGGGAAGCGTGTTTGAAAAGCCCCTTGCTTCCTCCCCCTGTATCGCCTGCGGTCAGTGTATAATTGCCTGCCCCACCGGCGCTCTCCATGAAAAGGATTCCACCAAGGCGGTTTGGGAAGCGTTATCCAACCCCGACCTTCATGTGGTGGTACAGCCCGCCCCGGCGGTACGCGCCGCACTGGGCGAGGAATTCGGTCTCCCCGTGGGGACAAGAGTAACCGGAAAGCTTGCCGCCGCCCTGCGCAGGCTGGGCTTTGACAAGGTATTTGACACCGACTTCGCCGCAGACCTTACCATAATTGAGGAAGGCTACGAGCTTATCGACCGGCTTACCAACAACGGGGTGTTACCCATGATAACCTCCTGCTCCCCCGGCTGGATCAACTTCTGCGAAACCTTCTACCCCGAATTCATACCCAACCTTTCCAGCTGCAAATCCCCCCACGAGATGGGCGGTGCTCTTGTCAAGTCCTACTATGCCGAAAAGAACGGTATCGACCCCAAAAAGATTTACATGGTGTCGGTAATGCCCTGTACCGCCAAGAAGTACGAGGCCCAAAGGTCCGAACTTTCCCGTGACGATATGCAGGATGTGGACGCGGTTATCACCACCAGGGAGCTTGCCGCAATGATCCGCACCGCGGGTATAGACTTTGTCAGACTCCCCGATGAGGATTTCGACGATCTTATGGGCGAATCCACCGGCGCCGCCGTTATCTTCGGCGTTACCGGCGGGGTTATGGAAGCAGCCCTCCGCACCGTTTACGAAGTGGTAACCGGCAAAGAGCTGAATAATGTAAACTTAACCTCCGTAAGAGGCCTGGAAGGCGTAAGGGAAGCCGAAGTCGACCTGGACGGCAGAACCGTCCGTATTGCGGTTGCCAACGGTACGGGAAATGCGTCAAGGCTTCTGGAATCCATAAAAGCCGGCGAAAAGCAGTATGATTTCATTGAAATCATGGGGTGTCCCGGCGGTTGTATCACCGGCGGCGGCCAGCCCATTATAAACGCCACCGAGCTGTGCTACATCAACCCCAAGGAACTGAGGGCAAAAGCGCTGTATACCGAAGATGAGGCGAAAACCATCCGCAAATCCCATCAGAATAAGTCGGTTAAGAAGCTGTATGATGAATTCCTCGGTTCCCCCAACAGCCACAAAGCCCACGAACTGCTGCATACCCATTATAAACCCAGAGCAAAATACAGATAAGCCGATAAACGTAAAAGCCGAAATGCAAAGCATTTCGGCTTTTTTATACAAGGTTTTGTTTTAATCGTTGTATATCGGAAGTACGGCAGGGGGTAGATATTTTTATTATAGCGTTATGCAGTTGCAGCGGATTGACAAAAAAGCCTTCCCCCAGAGGGGAAGGGAGACCGCGCAAGCGGTGGATGAGGGATAGTGCCGCATATCCGAAAGAGAAGCCAGATGTAATCTACAGCTTACACTGTGGATGAAATTACCTTCGGTGGGTGACAATCCCTCCGTCACAGCTTCGCTGTGACACCTCCCTTTGCACAAGGGAGGCTGATTTGAAGGTTACCCACATTTCTTTAAAGAGTTATATATGTAATCCCTGCGTAGCAAGAGGACGCTCCCTATGGAGCACTATGATTGCAATACAGTCTAATCGGACAAATTAAACGTAAACGCTTTTGGTAAAAGCTGTTCCAGAGTATATTTATTTTTTGTGGTAATAATGACAAAATCCTTTCCGCAGAATTCCGCCATAACCTGACGGCAGATGCCGCAGGGGGTACACTCCTTTTCGAAATTCCCTTCCCTTCCGCCTACGACGGCAATCATTTCAAATTCCCTTTCACCTTCGGAAAGAGCCTTATAAAAAGCCGTTCTTTCGGCGCAGACGGTGGCGGAAAAGGAGGAATTTTCGATATTGCAGCCGGTATAAATTTTGCCGTTTTTACATTTCAGAGCCGCCCCCACTCCAAAGACTGAATAAGGGGAATAGGCTTTTTTCGCCGCTTCCCTTGCTATATCCAATAATGTATCAGTTGACATAATTTGCCTCCTTCACCAGCCTGATAAGTCCCGATGAACCTAACCTGTCGGCACCCGCTTCGATAAATTGTACCGCATCCTCAAGGCTTTTAATTCCGCCGGCGGCTTTTACCCTTTTGCCTTTGCAGTGCCGAACAAGGAGTTTTATATCCTCTAAAGTGGCACCGCCGGTGGAAAACCCCGTTGAGGTTTTGATAAAATCCCCCTTGGATTCCGAAAGGATTTTACAGGCGGTCAGCTTTTCCTCATAGGTCAAAAGGCAGGTTTCTATAATAACCTTAAGGGTTTTACCCTCCGCTGCCTCTTTGATTTCGTTTATTTCCCTGACTGCCGTTTCGGGGTTTGTTTTAAGGTAAGAAAGGTTTATTACCATATCGATTTCGTCGGCTCCGTCCTTTACTGCCTGGGAAGTCTCAAAGCATTTTACCTTTGTGGTCTGATAACCGTTGGGGAAGCCGATTACGGTGCAGACTTTTATTTTATTATTTACATAATCGGATGCCTGCCTGACAAAGCAGGGGGGAATGCAGATTGTTGCGGTGTTATACAAGATTCCCTCGTCGCAGGTGCGTTTTATATCATCCAAGGTAACGGTCTGCTTCAGATTGGTGTGGTCCAGACGAGCGAGAATGTCTTTTATGTTCATTTTTTATCCTTCCTTTTGGAAATATTATACCCTGAAAAAACAGGATGTGTCAATAGATTTATCACCATCCGGATGGATATAACCCGTAGCGGTAACCGTATATTTTATTACACTTCACTTCCATATTGCCGGGGCTGCCCCTCATCCGTCAGCCTGCGGCTGCCACCTTCCCCTCAAGGGGAAGGCTTTACGAAAAGAAAAAGGGCTGTAATCAGCCCCAAATCTTATTTGTGTTTTCTTTTTCTTGCTGCCTCGGATTTCTTTTTGCGTTTAACGCTGGGTTTTTCGTAATGTTCCCTTTTTCTGAGTTCGGCCTGAACGCCGCTTCTCAGGTATAACCGCTTAAATCTTCTAAGCGCGCTATCTATAGATTCATTTTCCTTAACCTTAATTTCAGCCATTTTATTTCCCTCCCTTCGCATTGTGCGAAGATTTACTTTGCACCAGACTTAAAGGGCTTGTCTTGCTTTCTCAACAAGGGACTTGAAAGCCTCTTTATCGCTAACCGCAAGCTCCGCAAGCATTTTTCTGTTGATGTTTATACCGCTTCTCTTAAGCCCGCACATAAACTTTGAGTAGTTAATGTCGTTTTGCTTGCACTGGGCAGATATACGGGTTATCCAAAGGGCGCGAAAATCTCTTTTCTTCTGTTTTCTTCCAACAAATGCATAGTTGCCGGATTTCATTACGGCCTGTTTGGCCATCTTGAAATGCTTACTTTTTGCGCCCCAGTAGCCTTTTGCGGCACGAAGTATTTTCTTTCTTCTTTTACGGGTCATTAACGCAGCTTTAATTCTTGCCATTTATATTTCCTCCGTAATCTTAAGAATAAGGCAGCATACGCTTAAGGTCGGCCATTCTTGCAGCGCCGACATAGCTTGCTTTGCGTAACATTCTTTTTCTCTTGGGTGTCTTTATACCAAGATTATGACGATGGCCGGGACGATTCATTTTAATCTTACCGGTGCCAGTAAGTTTAAAGCGCTTCGCGCTGGCTCTGTGAGTCTTGATTTTTCCCATCTTTTTTATTTCCTTTCAAATTAGTATTCGATTTTAAAGGATTTATAAGTAATATCATGTTCCGCCCTTCAAGGACAGGGGGTTTTTCGGTTTGCCCCAGTTCCTTGCAGGCATCAAAAAAGCGTTGAAGGAGTATTTCGCCCCGTTCGGTATGAGCCATTTCCCGTCCCTTAAATTTTACAAGCACCTTCACCTTGTTGCCGGCGGTTAAAAACCGCTGGGCATGGCTGACCTTTGTTTTGAAATCATGATCGCCGATGTTGCAGGTGAGCTGTAATTCTTTAAGTTCCGCGATCTGCTGCTTTTTACGGTTTTCCTTTTCCTTTTTTTCCCGTTCGAAACGGTACTTGCCGTAATCCATAATCTTGCATA
Source organism: Clostridiales bacterium UBA1389 (assembly GCA_002305335.1). Taxonomy (GTDB): domain Bacteria; phylum Bacillota; class Clostridia; order Oscillospirales; family CAG-382; genus UBA1206. The sequence continues at coordinate 2,521 of DBQR01000040.1, read as the reverse complement.
CGGGCGGCTTTGACATTGCCGCGATTTCAACAAGGTCAAGACCTGCGTTTTCGGCGATTCTTATCGCTTCCTGCAGTTTGAGTATCCCCAGCTGGTTTCCCTCGCTGTCGATTACCCGTACTTCGGCCGATCTGATTTCCTCGTTGATTAACGCTTTTTTACTGATATTAAACACCTCCATAAATTTAGGAAAGCTGAAAATAAATAAAAATGCGGGAACGAAATTCCCACATTACAACAAACATACCCTGTTAAGTAAATGCTTATTGACCGCGCCTGCTGTTGCGGCGGGTGAGAACAACGTTCTTCTTCTTTTTACCTTGGGTATTTTATCACAGTTTTTAGGTTTTGTCAACACTTTTCTTCAAATAACATATTTATTTTTAAAGAAATATACTGTTATAAAGGAGTTGACCAGATGGCATCGGTTTATCTAAGTCCTTCGACGAAGGATTACAACAGGTTTTACAACAATTCAAATAGCGAAAGCTATTATACGGGGATTATCGCCGACTTTATGGAGCCCCTGTTGCAGGCGGCAAGCATCGCCTTTGTCCGTAAAAAGCCGAAGATGACGGCGGGGACTTCCGCCGCCCATTCCAATGAAACACGCCATAACCTTCATCTTGCAATCCATACCGCCGTCGCCGGAATAGGGAATGAGGGAAGCCTGAGGGGGGTGAACATATATTACTATCAGCCTTCGGCGGAGGGGAAAAAGGCGGCGGAGGTGTTCTGCAGGAATCTCAAAACCCTGTACCCCCGTCCCGGAACGGTTAATATTATACCCAACACCAGCTTTGTGGAGCTTAATAAAACAAAAGCTCCCGCTCTTATCATCGAGGCGGGCTACCGCGACAACCCGGATGACTGCGAATGGATTAAAAACAATCTTCAGGCAATCGCCTGCAATCTTACTTTGTCCGTAACCGAATATTTTGACGAGGAAGGCAGGCTGACAAGGAAAGTTATACCCGAATTGTATAACATTACAGGCAACGAAAATAATATAACCGAAAACACTGCCAAAGACAATGAAAAAGCACATCTTTTAAATATCCAACAATCTTCAATCCCCCGGACAACGGCACAATCCGGGATTAAAAATGAAGAGGTTATACAGGAAGTCAAGAAAGCCTATGCAAACACCAAAGGCAAAAGGCTGAATCTGCGGTGCAAGCCCTCCCTGAATTCCCGGATTTTAGGGCAAATACCCGATAAATCATTTCTTGAGGTATTGTCTCTTGACAAGGGTTGGTACACTGTAAGGTACAACGGTCTTTTGGGATATGTGCTGTCGGATTATTTAAGCATAAAATAATAAACATCTACGCATAGTATTTGCAGCCGTTTATTTTAAAATTCGGAGGCATATTATGCGTAAAAATATATTGAGATTTATTATATTGTTCTTTACCGGCGGGTGTGTTTATGTACTGATGGAGCTGATGTACCGGAAAAAAAGCCATGTTTCCATGTTCATTGACGGGGGGATATGCCTATATATAATAGATCTGCTTTGCAACAGGGTTAAAAAGACAGGCAAAATGAGTCTGTACAAGCGGGGTGTGTTATCTACTGCGGTTATTACGGGTATTGAACTTATAACCGGTTTTATCGTTAACAGAAAGCTGAAGCTTAAGGTTTGGGACTATTCCAAGCTTCCCCTGAATTTCAAGGGGCAGATATGCATAGGTTATTCGGTTTTGTGGTATATATTATCCCTGCCGGTTATAGGCCTTTGCAGACTGCTTTCGAAAAAAGCGGTTGTATAAAAATTTATCCACAGTGTAAGCGGTGAATTTCATTTTACTTCTTTCCCATGAATTGACCGCGACCCCTCATCCGTCAGCTTTCGGCTGACCCCTACCCCGAAAGTCGTAAGGCATTGTGATTTCCGCCTTTCTGTCGAATTATGCAAGCGAAAAAACAGACAGCCCGAAGGCTGTCTGTTTATGCTATTTAGGCTTTATTATTTTTTCTTTCTGATTACGAGTACGCCGGCTGCTGCGATAACAGCGATGATTCCGAGCGCTACGAAGCCTGCGTCGCCGGTATCGGCAGGGTTTTCTTCGGAGGATTCGGCGGGTTCTTCGGAGGGTTCTTCGGCGGGTTCCACAATAACCTCAAGTACGGTAATGTCGCCTTCGTCTATGCCAACGATATTGAGTTTATCGCCGGCTTCAAGAGCTAAAGCAGCAAGTTTGCCGTAAACGTTGGGGAATGATCCGGCTTGGTCGGGATCGCTGGTGGAAGAGTGTACCGCCAGAAGGATTTCGTTTTCACCCAGGGTTCCGGCATAGTTTTCGCCGTTTCCTGCCGTAACGCTTACCACTTCATATATACCGTCGGCGGTCTTCTTGAGAAGTACATTGACAGACCACTTGGTATTGCTGTCGGCAAGGGCTTCGTTGGTGGTGAAGATACGTACCGATTCACCGGTTACCGGTTCGTTAACCGCAACGCCGGAAGCGTTTTCGAGGAAGTCATATCCGCCGGAGGGTTCTTCGCCGGAGGATTC
>DBQR01000020.1 GCA_002305335.1 Clostridiales bacterium UBA1389 | reverse complement strand
CCAAAAAGAAAAGTCGCCTTTATGGCGGCTTTTTTATACTCTTCACGAAACTCTTTGATTATGATTTTAACGGCCTGATTTCCCTTGCCGATGAAATTAAACGGATGCTTATTTTATCTGTTAATACAGCTAAAGGCACAAACAGAACTTAAATCATAGAATATATACTTAATTTACCTCTAATTTTTACCAAAGCAAAGCAAAAAACAGGCAAAAGCCTGTTTTTATATTTCTAAGATTTTACGCCCAGAACATGCCGGTGGGTTTGGGTTCTTCTATTCTGACATCCTTCAGGAAGGAAATGGCCTTTTCCAGCCCCTCGAAGGTGGTCATGACCGAATCCTCATGCTCAATGGAAAGCACGTCGTCATAGCCCACGAGGCGAAGGTTGGTAACAAAATCCTTCCAGTACTGATGGTCGTTGCCGTAGCCCACGGTGCGGAAAATCCATGAACGATGGATTTCATCACTGTAATGCTTGGTGTCAAGCACCCCGTATATGGCGGTGTTGTATTTGTCTATCTTGGTGTCCTTGGCGTGGACGTGGAAAATGGCTTTACCCAAGTAGCGGATTGCCGCCACCGGGTCCACCTGCTGCCATATAAGGTGGGAGGGGTCGAAGTTGGCCCCGATTATTTCACCGACGGCATTCCTTAACTTCATAAGGGTTTCGGGGTTGTAGACGCAAAAGCCGGGATGCATCTCAAAGGCGATTTTTTCAATACCGTGCTTTGCGGCAAAATCCGCTTCCTTCTTCCAATAGGGAATAAGCACCTCTTTCCACTGCCATTCAAGAATCCGGGAGTAGTCCTCCGGCCAGGGGCAGGTCACCCAGTTGGGGTATTTTGCGTTTTCGCTGTCCCCGGGACAACCGGAAAAGCCGATGATTTTCCTTACTCCCAGCTTTTCGGCAAGCAGAACGGCATTTTCGAAATCGTCGTGGAACTTCTTTGCGATTTCCTTGTTCGGATGTACCGGATTGCCGTGGCAGGAAAAGCAGTTGAGCTCCATGCCGTACTTGTCTATGGTTTTTCTGAACTCATTCAAGGCCTTTTCGTCGTTAAGCAGCACCGCCGGATTGCAATGGGCTTTTCCGGGGTAGCCGCCTGCCCCTATCTCAAGGGATTCAATCCCCGCCGCTTTAAGATATTCAAGGGCTTTGTCAAGGGGCCTGTCGCCCAGCAATACAACGCAGACGCCGATTTTCATAAGCTTATCCTCGCTTTATTCGAAATAGAAGGGCTGTCCCGACTTGGCGGACTTGTAGATGCCGTCAAGGATACGGGAAACGCAGTAGGCCTGTTCGGGGGTTACCACGGGTTTTTTGTCGTTTATAACCGCCTCAAGCCACATTCTTGCTTCCCGGTCTTCGGGGTTTTCGTTGCCCCTGCCGGAAAAGAATGCCGCGCCGCCGGCGTTAAGATTGGGCTTCAATATATACTGCCGTCCGTTACGGACACCGTTTATCCTGAGGCCGTCGTTCATATCGATACCGCCTTCGGTGCCGCAGAGGGTGGTTACCGCTTCTCTCGGGTCAAGTATATTCAGCGCCCAGGAGGATTCGAGGATTATGGTTGCTCCGTTTTTCATGACTATAAAGCCGAAAGCGGCATCCTCAACGGTAAACTGTTTGGGGTCCCATTCGCCCCAGTCGTTGCCGGTGGGGAACTTGTCGCTCAGCTTTTTATAGGTGGTGCCGACGCAGTATTTGGGGTCGAAGTTGTCCATGCACCAGAGGGTAAGGTCAAGGGCATGGGTGCCTATGTCAATAAGGGGGCCGCCGCCCTGTTCGTATTCGTTGAGGAACACACCCCAGGTGGGGACGGCTCTCCGCCTGAGAGCGGTTGCCTTTGCAAAATAAATTTCACCTAAAGTTCCGTCTTCGATTTCCTTTTTTGCGTAAAGGGAATCGGCACGGTGACGGCTCTGATAGCCTATGGTCAGCTTTTTGCCGGTGCGGATTGATGCGTCAAGCATCTTTTTGGCTTCCTCGGCGTTGATTGCCATGGGCTTTTCGCACATAACGTTCTTTCCGGCTTCCAGTGCGTCAACGGTAATAAAGGAGTGGGAACGGTTGGGGGTGAGGACATGGACCACGTCGATGGTTTTGTCCTCCAACAGCTGCCTGTAATCGGTGTAAACCTTGGCGTCCTTGGTGCCGTACTGCTTGGCGGCTTTTTCCGCCCGTTCGGGGATAATGTCGCAGAATGCCACCATGGCGGCGTTGGACTGTTTACTCAATGCGGGGAGGTGCTTGCCGAGGGCGATGCCGCCGCAGCCGATTATTCCGATTTTCAAAACTGTGTCTTGCATAACGGTTTTCCTTTCTTTTTTGTGGTTTTTTAGGATGCTGTTAAATATTTTTTTAATAATGGTTATAAATCCCTCCGTTAGTGTACATTATATCATTGAGTTCATAAGTTTTCAAGAAGAATAATAAATGTTTTCACCAGAAATCGGCATTTTTTTAAATAATACCCTTGAAAACCGTATTATCTTTTATTATAATATAAATATGTAAAAATTTAATAATTAATTAACAAAATAAACGAAACTTTTTATATCCGATTTCCGTTTATTAAGTGAAGGCAGTTATAAAAAAAGATTTTTATAGAAAGGATTTTTTATGAAAAAGACGTTCTGGTTGATTACCGGCATTTCCATTGCTTTTTCACTGCTGGTGCTTATCGTTAAGAGGATTAAAAAGCGCAAGACCGCAAATACCTTAGCATAAAGCTTAGCGGAATTAGCTTTCCCTTTGTTCGGAAAACTTTAAAAAGACATATCATATACCGGGGCGGTAGGTTAATGCCGTCCGTAGCGGGTTATGCCATAAAGGACGGATGTTTCCTTAATTTGGTATATGCCCGTTATGTTTTAAGAGGGTAATTTGTGAAAGATTTTATTATAACATTTATCCTTTAAGTAAAAGCTACAGGGTTTTTTGCTTATATTCCGGATGTGCGGTACTACCCCTCATCCGTCAGCCTTCGGCTGCCACCTTCCCCTCCAGGGGAAGGCTTTTTTATGTATCCGTCGATATACACCAATTTATGCCATCAACCAATTATATGCAAAATTTCTATTGCAAAACAAGCGGTTTAATAGTATAATCATTAAAGTTATACGCTTTCTTCGGTCAATAATAAAAAATGGCAGACATAATCGTAAAAAAGCCGAAGGGGCAACCGATAGTTGCGGAAAAATTATAAATTGACGACCAAAATATGTAGCATTGGTTTTCTTTTTTGTTAAAATAATATCAAAATCAAACGGGAAGTGGTTTCCTTGCAGACGCATATCGAAAAACCAAAAGACCATACTTTAATCAGATTAATAAAAAAAGCCTTAAGCGACGACAAGCTTATTTTCTTTTTGCTTGCTTTATATACCGTCGCCGCCGTGGGAATACCTCTTTTTGGTGTTCTCCTCCCCAAAGTCATTATAGGTTATCTTATTTCGGATAACCCCACCGTAACGGGGATCACCTATATTTCCATAGGCTTCTTTTCCGTCGGCGGGACTTTTTATTTTTTCAAGACCTTCCTCGATCGGTTTGCCTACCCCCGTATTACCGCTCTGCGGATTGACTTGGTAAGAGCATTGGCGGTAAAGCTAATGTCTGTTGACTACAAATACATGGAATCGGCTACCTTTTATGAAGAAAACGAAAAGGCCTTCAACGCCACCAACGGCAATTCCAACGGAGTGGAGGGGATTTACCACAAGCTGTTCGAAATCCCCCGTCTTGTTATAATCGTCCTGGGTATGTCAATATTTATAGGCATGAAAAGCGTTGTGATACTCATTGCCATATTCATTCATCTCGGGGTTTCCGCCCTGGTTTCCGTTAAGGTTCAGAAATATACCTATTCCAAAAAGGAGATTTTAGCAAAAGGACAACGCCGGTCCAACTATTTTGCCCGTACCTCAAAGGATTTTTCCTATGGCAAGGATATCCGCCTTTACAGCCTTAAGCACCGTATAACCGAAAACCTTAAAAAGGAAGTGGAAGGTTATATAAATTCCTTCAGAATTATCAAAAACAAAGAGTTTGCCTTAGGACTGCTATCGGTTGCCACCCTGCTTGTGTCGGACGCCGCCACCTACGGAATGCTAACCCTCCTTACGGTTAAGGGAATGTCGATTGCCGATTTTTCCATGTACCTGGCGGCGGTGACCTCCCTGAACGCCCATTCGTCCGAATTTACGGGGAATATAACCTTTATAATGAACGAACTTATGTATGTCAGGGATTTGTACAGATTCCTTGACGGCGACCTGAGCGAAGAAAGCAAAACCCGAAATAAGGTTACAGCCGATATAAATACCCCCATGGAAATCGAGTTTGACAATATTACCTTCAGATACCCCGGCACCGATAAAAACATCTTTGAAAGCTTTTCCCTGAAAATCCCCGCGGGACAAAAGCTTGCCGTTGTGGGGATAAACGGGGCGGGGAAAACCACTCTCGTCAAGCTGCTTACCCGACTATTCAAAGCCGATTCGGGCAGAATCCTGATAAACGGAACCGACATCAACGAATATGACCGCAACAGTCTTTATAAAATGTTTGCGGTGGTGTTTCAGGAAGTAAACATAATTGCCTTCACCGTCGCCCAGTATATCGCCTGCTCCCTTGAGGACATTGATGAAGAAAAGGTTGACGGGGTGCTTAAGCAGGTGGGGCTGTATGACAAGATAAGTTCCCTGAAAGAGGGCAAAAACACCCTAATGCTTAAAATCATAGACGAAAACGGTCTGGTGCTTTCGGGGGGCGAAAGCCAGAAGTTAGCCATAGCAAGGGCTTTATACAAAGAGGGAAGCTGCGTCATTATGGACGAACCCACCTCCGCCCTTGATGCCCTTGCGGAAGCGGAAATCTATTCGGAATTTGACGAACTCACCCGGGGGAAAACCGCTATTTACATTTCCCACCGCCTTGCTTCCACCAAATTCTGCGACAAAATCGCCCTCATCAACGAAACGGGACTATGCGAATACGGCAGCCATGATGAACTGATGGAAAAGGGCGGCGTCTATTACGATATGTTCACCACCCAGGGTAAATACTACAATGACGGGGGGGACGCCGCATGAGCAGTATTAAAAAACTGTCCCTGGTGCTTTCCATGGTCTGGAAAGCAAGCAAGACTTATTTTACAGTGCTTATATTAAACTCCTTTGTGTTTTCCGGGCAGATAATGGCAAATGTAATTCTCCCGAAATTTCTTATTGACGAACTGGGCGGAGAAAAGGACATTAAAAGACTTGTCTGGTTTGTGATGGCGATAGTACTG
>DBQR01000039.1 GCA_002305335.1 Clostridiales bacterium UBA1389 | reverse complement strand
CCTTGAGGGGAAGGTGTCAGCCGAAGGCTGACGGATGAGGGGTAGTGCCAACGTGCGTTGATGAGCAGAAAAATGAAATCCACAGCTTATTCTATGGGCGAAATCGGCTGACGCCGGTGAAATACGACTGACGGCGTGTGAAATATGCTTGGCATGTTATGGTTCAAAACCCTTCGGCTTTTTATTCGATTGATTTAATGAAAAATTGATTTCAGATAAACACAACAACACCGCAAACCCGAAAAGTTTGCGGTGTATTACTTTTATTATTCCAAAACCGAAACTAAACCTTTTCTTTATTTTTCTTTTTCCTGAAAATTATCTTATCCAATATGGCAAGCAGGGCGGGGGTAAGGGTAATCGTAAGCAGCACCGAACATATTCCCCCCCGCATAACCGATTCCCCCAGCAGCCTGACCGTGGGGAAGGAGGACACTGCCCCTAAAATAAATCCGCAGGCAGTAAATATCCCGCCAGATATGATAATGGGACGCAGGGTATGGCTTATGGCATTCCTTATGGTTTCGGCAAGGCCTGTCTGCTTATCCCGCCCCTCCTTATAATTCGTGGCAAACAGAATGGCATAATCTATGGTGGCGCCCAGCAGGATGTTGCTTATAATCATATACCCCAAAAAAACCATTTCCTGCCCCATAAAATAGGGTATGCTCATGTTTATCCAGACCGCCCCTTCGATAACCGCCACAAGAATAATAGGTATAAACAGCGAACGGAAGGTCAACGCCACAATAAGCCCCACCGCGATAATGGAAAAGGCGGAAATGCGGGTAAAATCCTTATGGGTGTAGTTTTCCATATCAATGGCGGCGGCGGTGTTGCCTAACAGATAATAATCGGTATCGCTGCCGTAAACATTCTCGATTTCCTGCCGTATTTCGTTTATCAATGCCTTTGTTTCCTTACCCTCCTCCTCACAGTCAAGGGTAAGCACAATGCGGTTGTAGGAATTGCTGCCTAACAAACTGCTTTTCATTGAATCGGGGAACAGCATTTCAAACCCCTTGTTTTTGAGATAGGCATAGGAATTTACATCAGTTACTTCATCAATACTTAAAAGAGAGTCGGCAAGTTTAACTTCCTTTTTATCATCTTTTGGAACAAGAACGGCAAGGCTTTCCTGAGGTCCGAAGGTTTCTTCGATAAGATTTCGGTTCACAATACCCCGGCTTTCGGGGGACTGGGTGGCTTTACTCCCGTAAACAAAGGTGTTTTTGTTTGCGAAGATACCGCAGGGGATTATTACAGCAAATGCCAGAATCACCACTACAAAGCGGTACTTGCAGATAAGACCCGAAAATTTCTTTGCCGTAAAGTTTATCGCTTTGTGTTCGGTTGACATAATCACCCTGTCGCAGAGGATGACAACCCCCGGCAGAAGGAGGAATACGGTAAACAGACTGAGCAAAATCCCTTTACCCATTACCAGCCCCATATCCAGCCCTAATTTAAACTTCATAAACATTATGGTGACAAAGCAGGCAATAGTGGTCAGGGAACTTGCGGAAATGGCGGAAAAGGAGGCGGTCAGGGACTTGACCATGGCTTCTTTAGGAAAAAGCCCCTCTTTCCTTTCCTTTTTATAGCGGTTAAGCAGAAACACCGCATAGTCCATGGTAAGGGCAAGCTGAAGGGCGGCGGCAATGCTTTCCGTAAGGTAGGAAACGTTTTCGAAAATTATATTGCTCCCCATGTTCAGGACAATTGCTACGGCAATGGTGATTAAATAAATAACCGGATCAAACCAGGAGGTGGAAAACACCAGCATTACCACGATTGTTATCAATGCCACAAGTATGGTGGCGTTGAATATTTCGGTCAGCTGGTTCTGCTGCATATAATAGGCGGAAGCTGAATTCCCTGACAGATAAAGGTCATCGGATATTGCGGAGATATCATCTATGGCCTTGTAGGTTTTCGGGGAATAGTCGTCCTCCTCAAAGGTTATTGTAAACAAAGCGTTTTTATCCATGTAAAACTTTTCGACCTGAGAATCAAGGGAGGAAACCAGCACCGTATATTTCAGCCCCAACGGCTTGTCAAGGCTTGTAGTATCGGTAAAATCGAAAACACCTTCCGCAATCCCCGAAAAGAGGGAAATCACCTCATATATATGTTCCTCCCCGAATTCCCGGGTCAAAGCGGTCAAAATGTCGGTGCCGGTGGCATTTGAATTTTTGGGTAGGGAATTAACGGCGCGGATAAAATAATCCACCTTCCGATAATCGTCAAGCCCGGAAGTGCTGTCTTTTAAAAGGGAAAGGATGATATCATCAAGCCAGATTACCTTGGAAACCCCTTCGGTTCGGGAAATATGTCCCTTTGCTTCCAGTATTTTCCCGGTTTCCTTATCCTTGAATAATGCCAAAGACGTACCGCCCCTGCCGAATTCCCCCTGCATTACCGAAAGTCCCTTTTTGGTTGCCGAGGAGTCGGGAAGGTAGAAGGTGTCGTCATAGTTAATCGTTATGAAGGGTATGCAGACGGCAGACGCCACTGTTAAAATAACAAAGCAGATTATTATAATTGTCTTGTTTTTTACAACCCAAAGGGATAATTTTTCCATATCGTAATCCTCTTTTTCAATATATACCAAACATGGTGTTGACAAAACATCACGATAATAGTATAATAACAAGGTGTCAGTATTGCAACCGACAGCTTTTTATGCTTTGCAAAATAACAATCATTTTCGTTTTTTATGTCTGAAATCCTACAAAAACAAATGTAAAATTTTTATAAACAAAGGGGGAAGCGCAATGTCCACCGACCGACGGGTCAAATACACCAAAATGGTGCTGAAAAACAGCCTTATAAAGCTGATGCAGGAAAAACCCATATCCCGCATAACCATAAAAGCCATCTGCGAGGACGCCGATGTAAACCGCGCAACCTATTATTCCCATTACCAAGACCAGTTCGACCAGCTTAACCGGATCGAAATGGAATTCATCGACGGTATAAACGAATATCTTGACAGCCTTGCCGAAAATTCCGCCCCCGAAAAGGTGCTGGAAAGCCTGTTAAAATACATTCTTGACAACCGGGAACTCTGCTACACCCTCCTTTCCCCCAACGGGGATATGCGGTTCGAGGAAAAGGTGTCGGGGGTGGTGCGGGACCGGGTCATTGCGGTGTGGAGGATGAACCCGACCAAAAACCAGAATTTCGAGGATTATTTTTACACCTACATCCTTTCCGGTTGCGTGGGTATAGTAAAAAAGTGGCTAAACGACGGGGATATGCGCTACACTCCCCAGGAATTTGCCAAGGTTCTGAATGCCTTCACCGCCAATACCTATGGCGTGGCAAACGGATTCGATGAGAACTGAAAACATTTCAGCCTATTTTTACAAAATATCATGACCTCACAGGCAGCCGGGAATTCTGCAGCCCATCAAACAAATAATTTTACTGGTTGTGAAAATTATATTCCTGGCCGATAGACCTTTTATGTATATTTTCCCTGAAAATGCAGAGAATACCGTTACAAATGTGTAAAATGCAAAGGGGAAATATACTTTGGAAAAATGTAAAAAATACTTTGCCGAATTTGTGGGTACGGCGGTCTTAATTACCATCGGCTGCGGCACCGCCATGATGCTGGGGACCTCCAGCGTTGGCAGCGCCGGATATATGCTGACCGCTCTTGCCTTCGGTTTTGCCTATATGGGTATGTTCTATGCTCTGTCCCATGTCAGCGGCTGTCATCTCAACCCCGCCGTTTCGGTGGGGGTGCTGGTGGCGGGGGAAATGTCTGCCGGCGACTTCTTCGGCTATATTATAGCCCAGGTTGCGGGAGCCTTCGCCGGTACCGAACTGCTTTCATTAATCTGGAATTTAGGAGATTATGACGACCTCACCGACAACTATTTCGCCAACTCCTCCGCCGGGCCGGGGAATACGGCGGCATTCATAATCGAGCTGTTTTTAACCATCGCCCTTGTCCTTGTGGCGGTGGGGGTTATATTGAAGCGGGACTACCGGGGCGCCGGAGGCGTGGCGGCGGGTTTCGCCCTCAGCGGGGTTTATGTTTTCGGCATCTCCTTCACCAATGCCTCGGCCAATCCCGCAAGAAGCCTTGCTTCCGCCCTCACCTGCCTTATCGGCGGGAATTCCGGACCCATCTCGGACATCTGGATTTTCCTTCTCGCCCCAATTTTAGGCGGAGCCATTGCCGCCGGAATCTATAAAGCCACCGAACACAAAACCATGTAAAACCTTAAAAACCAGTAAAAAGCGGCGGAAAGCCGCTTTTTTGTTTTCCCATTATTGCCGGATATCATATATTGTATCAGGTGATTAAATTGACTGAAATAAACCTTTGTGACCTTCCCGCAGGCAAAAAGGGGATTATAAAGAGCATAAACCGGAACTACAAAACTGCCGAAAGGCTAAAGCTGTTCGGCTTTGACACAGGGGAAGAAGTGAAAAAGGTTGCGGTTTCCCCCTTCGGGGACCCTTCCGCTTACCTTATCGGCGGCACGGTGGTTGCCTTAAGGCGGAGTGATGCGAAAAATATAACGGTTACCGTCAATAAAGACAGCTAATTGACTAAAGAACATTGATTTAGTCATTTTTGATTTTATTCTCTGTGAAAAGTATATAAACCGTTTGTGCAAAACGGAGAAATTATTGGCAATAGTATTTGTTTTTAGTTGACAACCATTAGCTGATATGCTATACTGAACAAAGTTAAAGAAAGGGGGAAAACCATGAAAAAATTAATAGCCCTGCTTATTGCAGTACTTTTATTAGGCACCTTCCTTGTTGCCTGCGGAGATGATGACAACGAAACCAGCTCACAGGCTGCATCTTCCCAGGCGCAGGAATCCAGCGCGGAAGAAACCGAGGATGAATCCTCCGAACAACAGGAATCTTCCGAAGAACAGCTGGGACTCCCAGATACCTTCTGGGGAACCACCCTGGTCATGTTGGTGAATAAAACCAGAAAGTATATGGAATATGAGTTCTGGTATAATGAGGAAACCGAAGATCTGGTGGCTTCCGCAGTGGTTGACCGCACCAACAAGATTAAAGAAGATTACGGCATTGAAATTCAGATGCAGTATATCGATGCTTTGGGCGGTACCATTCAGGAAGTGGAAAAGGCCATTAGCGCCAATTTACCCCTTGATTTGGTGGCAGACGGAGCGAAATATTTGGCTCCTTCGTCGCTGAACGGCTGGTATTACGACCTTATTGAGGAAAACGAACAGTACAACTACCTTCAGCTGGATGCTTCATGGTGGGACCAGCCCACTATAAGGGACCTTTCCTTCGGCGGCAAGCTGTTCTTCTTAACCGGCGACATCTGCATTGCCGACGACTATTCCACCTGGGGTTTATTCTTCAACAAAGGTTTGATCGAAGACTACGGGCTTGAAAGCCCCTACACCCTTGTCAAGGAAAACAAATGGACCATAGACACGGTTCACGAAATGGCAAAGAAAGTCAATCTTAAACACGGGGAAACCATGTCCTATGAACCGTCTGTCGGTGACGTTTGGGGAATGGTTGCCCAGTCCTATGACGGTCTTATGTTCATGGCAGGCTGCCGGCAGACCATGGTTACCAAGGATAACGATGATTTTCCCATCATTCGTATAAAGGAAGAACAAAACGAAAACGCATGGAATAAAGTGTTTGATCTGCTTACCGATATGGACTATATCGGCGTGGCGGACTTTTTCGGTTCCTATAACTCCGGCGTTTACGGTAAGGAACTTGAAATATTCGTAAACGGCAACGCCCTGTTCATGCCCAACGCTCTGAGCGTACTGGACGATGAAAAATTCGTCAACACCGAAGTGGACTACGGTCTGGTTCCCATGCCGAAATACAGCGAGAATCAGGACGAATACTCCTCCTCCGTTACTTACTACTGGCTCAAGGTGGTGGCAATACCCCTTTCAAACATCGAAAAGGTTGACTGCGCCATGTTTGCCTTGGAAGCTTTGGCTTACTACGGTCAGAAGATGGTAACCCCGAAATTCTATCAGCAGGTGCTGAAGGGACAGAAGGTCAAGGACGAGGAATCCGAAGAAATGCTTGACCTTATCTTCAGAAACCGTACCTATGATATGGCGGGCGTTTACGATTTCGGTACGAATACCGTGGTTATGATTCAGTTCTATACATCCCTGCTTATGGCGAAAACCGAAAACAGGTTTACTTCATTGTATGACACCAACAAGGTTACATATCAGGAAGCGATTGACAAAGCCATCCTTACCTTCATGGGCGAAGACCAGAATTAGATTAAACCATAATATGACTCACGGTTGCGTAATTACGCAACCGTGATTTATAAGAGGCTCGAATTATTTACAGAAAGGCGGGAATGCCTGCCGCCGTAAGCGGTAAAATTGACGGCGGCAGGTGTTTTGTGATGAAAAAAACCCTTTTGATTTTTCTCTCATTACTTATTATGTCTACTTTATTGGTTTCCTGTTTAGGGGATAAAAATCCGGATTCATCCGTGGACGAATCAACCTCTCAGGGGGATATTTCGGAAAACAGCGATGTCAGCGAAATCAGCGAAGAGGAAAGCGATCCGGAGGTTATCGCCAAAATCGGGAAAATAAACGCGGCGTTAAAATATAACCTTCCCGACAGCTACGGCTATTCCAATATAATCGCGGGACAGAAATACACCATAAACCTTGATTCCTATTCGCAGCTTCCCGACGACGGCAAGAAGCTTACCGACAACGACGACGCCGCCCTCGGCGACAACGAAAAATGGGTGGGCTTTTTGGGGAGAAAGGATATCGAAATAACCGTTGACCTGGAAAACCTGGAAACAAATTTGGGGGGCTTTTCCGTCAACTGCCGTTATAACACCAATGCGGGGGAAAACATACCCAAGATATGCGAGTTTTGGATTTCTGCCGATGGAGAGGAATATGTTAAAATAGCCACCTCCGAAAGATATCCTTCGGTTTATTCCTCCAGCCTTGTTTACACCCATTCCGCCTTTACCCAGAAGGGCTTTGAGGCAAGATACATTAAAATAGTATTAACCGGTTTCGTGTCCCAGTGGACCGCCGTGGATGCCATAAAACTTTATAAAATAACCGAGGTTAATGACACGGGGGAATACTATGAAAACGACCCCCTACCCGAGGATGTCAAGCCTACTTTTTGGAATGAATCCGAAGCCGATTATGCAACATACCGGAATCTGATCAAAGGCCTTCCCCAGCGGGTTTATGCCGGCTTCAATTTGGAACCGACTTTACGTACCGAATACTACAACACCCCTGCAAATTCAACGGTGCTAACCGACGGAAAACGGGGCTCTTCCAACTATGCCGAAAGCGCTTATTTCCATGCCACAAAGGGGTTGCTGCGGTCTTTCGTGTATGATCTGACCCATCTTTCGGAAGTGTCCAAGGGAGTGGTGGGGGTTTACGTAAAAACCGATTACGCCATTAATTATCCCGATTTTATTTCCATCGAGCTTTCCGAAGACGGGGAAAACTGGCAGACGGTTTCCGCCGAATCCGCAGAGGAATTCCCCAATGCGGTAAACTCAAGAATCGACCTGTCCTTTGACTTTGACGGTTCCTACAAGGCAAGGTTTGTCAAGTTTGTGCTTACCGTTTCCGCCCACTGCTGGATCGACGAGTTTGAGGTCTGGGGGACAAAAAAGGTAGGAAGCAGTGCCAAAACCATTGTTCCTGAAGATATTAACGTTTTTGACAAGGGTTATCCATCCCCAGATGTTCTGGGCGGAAGCGAAAACATACTCCTTGCCTATAACTATAAAACCGAAAGCCCCGCCGTCGGCAGGACCACCAAGGCAGGCTACCTTCCCTATGTGGGCTACTACAACACCGAAGGGGAGCTTGTGGATTTCTTTTTCGATTCCTATTTGTATCTCCCCTGTTCCACCGTCTGCCCTTCCGGGGGAGTGCTTTTTTCCAGCGGGGAAAAGCCCTCGATAAAAAGCGACTGGCTGGACTATGAAAACGATTTGTTCATGGCCGACAAGAATCTGTCCGCCCTTGAACAGGCGGTGGAGGAGGTAAAGACCGCCCTGGGGGAGGAAAATTACAAAGTCAACGTGTTTTTAAGCATTTTCAACCCCAACGTCAGGTGCCGCAGCTTCGGCGACGTGGACAACGACAGTATTTCCGAGGACCTTGCAAAATCCGAAGACCGCAAGAAGGTGGTTAAGTGGTGGATCGACAGGCAGATCGAAAAATATAATGCCGAAAATTTCGGCAACCAGCGTCTTGTGGGCTTTTACTGGTACGACGAAGACCTTGACCTGTCCAACTCCTTAAATAAGGAAACTTTGCTGTATGCCATAGATTATGTCCATCAGCTGGGTTATTATATTATATGGATACCCTATTACCAGGCCGCCGGCTACACCCAATGGGAAAAGGTGGGGTTTGATGTGGCAAACATGCAGCCGAACTATATGTTCCGGGAAGCATTCACCGAACAGATACTCTATGACAACGCCGCTCTGACCAGAATGTACGGCATGGGGGTTGAGATCGAAATACAGGGGAAAGCCCTTACCGACCCCGAATACTACGACAGATACCTTGCCTATCTGCGGGTTGGGGTGGAATGCGGTTATATGAATTCGATTAAGATGTATTATCAGGACGCAGGTCCCGGCGTATTCTACAATGCCTATAAATCAAATGACCCCCATGTTAGAGCGGTATATGACATAACCTATCAGTACGCCAAGCGGCTGCTTAAAGCAAACGAAAACACCGCTACGGACGCCATTATAGAAACCCAGAAAAACACCAAATACAACGGGGAAGTTGAGCTAAAAAACGGTATCTGCCTTTCGGCTTCCGTGGAAAAGGCCTCAAAATACGGCAGCGTCACCGTTTCGGACGAGGGTAAAATTATATACACCCCCATGGAAAACTTCACCGGAACCGACTCCTTTGTGCTTAAAGTCTTTGACGGCGTTTCGTTAGTCAGAATAACCTACACCGTAAATGTGCACAAATAGTTAACAACAATTTATGCACATTGCCTATTTTCATTAATCAATTGGCTCTTGATTGACAATTCATTAGCAAAGTGTTATAATTTGTTGTCACAAAAAAAGGAGGTTAAAAAAATTGAAAAAAGCGTTAATTTTGCTTGTTACCTTGACCATGATATTCACCTTTTCGTTAATAGCCTTTGCGGAAGACGATATCGTGCTTGTAGGCGACGAACATATCAGGACATGGTTTTGCTGGAAACAGGACGGCAACGAAACCACTTTCGGTAAAGTGAAAACCAGCGACAGGTACATAGTTTCTGACCTTTCGTCCAACTGGGTCATAAAAGCCCAGGATGCTCAGAGTAAGATAACCGACACCTATTGGTCTCCTGCCACCGTATGGACGGTTAATGCAAGCCAGGATTTCGAACTTGCATTTGAGGTTTTCGGGAACACCGAAGTTCAGATAGGCTTCCTTCACTGCGTGGGAGCTTCCTCCACCGGCGGGGTTAACTACCCCTGCTCCGCCGACGGCCATGAGCTGGTGGCATGGTGCAAGCTTTACGAATCCGAAGACGGCAATGACTGGACCGAAGTTGACAGCGACATTCTCCCCGCCGAAGATGCCCTTGTATCCGGCATGACCGGCTATGAAAACACCGACATTCACCCCTACAACGGGGACGGCGTTGCCGAATGGTCGGAAGCTTATTTCGTAATCAAAGGCACCGTCAGCGAAGATGCCAAGTATGTGAAATACTGGTTCAAAGGCAACGGCAGGAACCATTACTGGGATCCCTGCGTCCGTGACGCCATCTTCACCGCCCCTGTGGGAACCGAATGGGAAGAAGGCAGCGATACGGATGAATCCAGCGAAGAAGAATACGATCCCTGGATGAACGTAGCTTACGGCTGCTCCTATGAAGTGCTTTCCGGAACCGTAAGAAACGACGGTTCCGGCGACCCCGAATTTACCAAGCTTACCGACGGTGTCTGGTCGGTCACCGGCTCGGACGCCATCATAGGCGCTTTCGACTCCCCCACCGGTTCGGTCAAGATTGATTTCGGCGCTTCAATGGATATCGAACGGGTTGCCACCGACCTCTGGTACGGCGACTGGGGAATCGGCGAACCCATAAGCGTTACCTTCTTCCTTTCCGAAGACGGCAGCGACTTCACCGAACTCGGAACGGTGCCGAACAGTGAAGCCGAAAGCGGTA
>DBQR01000006.1:12127-26515 GCA_002305335.1 Clostridiales bacterium UBA1389 | reverse complement strand
GCCGGATTATTGTCTTCAGCTAAATAATATGAGCTATGTTTTCCGTCATCCAACAGCCGAGCATTTCCGATGTACTTTTCGTTACTAAGGATTACATCAATTGATCTTTTGGGCCAAGTGTCTTTTCCGGTAGGAGATGTGATCCCAAGTCGTTCAAGTTCTTTTACAATACCTATAACACTCTTGCCCTGTAGGTATAGGTTATATATTAATCGAACATTTTTTGCCTCTGACTCATTAATAGCCAGATTGCCATCTTCATCATTGTAATATCCATAGCATTTTCTGTTATAAAGCTTTGAGGTACCTTGCGCAGCACGCTGTTTGATTCCCCACTTAATATTTTCACTGCGTGATTCATTCTCTGCCTGCGCTATTGATTCGATAATTGAAATCAAGAGGTCATTATCAGTATCAGCTGTATCAAGGACCTCCTGTTCAAATATTACACGAACACCGAGAGCCCTAAGCTGGTTCAATGCATCAAGAATTTCCACCGTATCACGACCAAACCGGCTGATACTCTTTGTCAAAACAATTTCTATATCGCGTGATTTGCAGTCTTGCAGCATACGGGTAAATTCTTTCCTGGTAGAACCGGTCTTACTAGAGGCAACGTCAATATATACATCAACGAGTAGCCATTTTGGATTGGCTGCCGTTAATCTTGTTAGCGCCGATACTTGAGCAGCAAGACTTTTTAACTGATCCGCACTGTTTGTACTCACGCGACAGTAAATACCGACACGCTTTTCTCGCTTCGGAGGCAAGGGGGGTATAAAGTGTACTTTTGTGTTTTCTGACATATTTAAACCTCCCTAATTGTTCAATATAGTTCTTGATAATACCTGTTATTAGAGTTAATATACGGTACTAATAAAAGGAGGTATTATCATGAGCATAGGCAAATCCAAACTACATGTCTCTGTATATTATCAAGGTGATCTGAATTTCAAAAAGAAACTACGAAAAATGCTAAAACTATATTCAGAACGGATTGCTGGAGATCCTTGTAATCCTATAATCGATATAAGTATTGACAATATGGGCGCACAAAAGCAAAAACAGGTTCTTCTAAAAGCATCATATAATAAAGTGATAACAACGGTTTTTAATAAAACAACTACAGGCTTGAATAATGTTTATACTGTGATTGCCTTATTAGTTGGATTAAATATTCAGCGTTTTTATTATAACGCTTCCGACAATGGACCAGAGAACTGGTTGCTGATATCGGTTATTCCGTTAGAAACAGATGAAAACTCTTATGAGATTCAATCATCTTCAGGATACTATTACTGTCTGGCTAATCATCATTAGTGTGCGTTTTGCGTATGATGATTAGCCTGTTTTTGACCAATTTATGCATACATCCAACCTGACCACTCAACCTCAAAAAATTCCGAAAAAACATCTAAATCGAACACTCGCAAAGGCTGACATCTAACCTGACCACTCGCAAAGCTATGACATCTAAATCGCTCTGTCACAAGGAATTTTGCTTGTTTCGACCTGTTCTCACGAAGTAAAAACCAGGCAATTTACGTGCAGTGGTTTTTGAGGTAAAAACCTCGAAATGCCCTTATATCAAGGCCTTTTTTACACTTGATTTTTTTCTCGCGACATCAATGTCACGCACTCCACATGGCTGGTGCGGGGGAACATATCAAACAGGGTTATGCGATTTAAGGTATAGCCCGAGCCGGTGAGGATTTTGACATCCCGGGCTAAAGTGTCGGGATTACAGGAGATATATACAAGCTTTTTTGTTTTGCTTTCCAGTATGGCATTGATTGTTTCTGTGGATAACCCTTTTCTCGGGGGGTCCACCGTTATGGCGTCGGGTACACCGTATTTTTCAATACAGGCGGCTACCCCCTCCGATGCGTCGCCGCAGACAAAGGTAAAATCATTAATACCGTTTAACTTCGCATTTTCCCTTGCGTCCTCCACCGCTTCGGGGATTATTTCGCAGCCGATGAGCTTAACCTCCTCCGGGGAGACGCAGATTCCCACCGTTCCGGTGCCGCAGTATAAATCAAGCAGCACTTCCCCGCCCTTCAAGTCAAGGTATTCGGCGGCTTTTTCAAACATAATCTCCGCCGTTTCGGTGTTGATTTGAAAAAAGGACCTGGGGGAAATTTTAAAGGTTTTTCCGCAGATTTTTTCCGTAAGGCTTTCTTTTTCAAACAGGGTGATGGTTGATTCCCCGAAAATCACATTGGTTTTTTTGGTGTTTATATTTGCGAAAAAGGAAACCACGCTGTTTTGACTTTTTTCGGCTTCTTTAGCCACGTCCTTCAGCTGTTTATTGACTTGACCGTTTATAACGACACACACCGAAACCCTCCCTTCCCGGGAGGTGCGAAGGCAGACATGACGGAGGTAGCCTTCGCCGGTAGTCTCGTCATACACCGTAAAGCCGCCCCGGTTGAAAAGCTCAAACAAATACTTTACCACGGGGGTAAAGGCGGGCTTCTGGGTAAGGCAGTTTTCGGCGTTTATTATTTTATGGCTGTGTTCGGCAAAAAAACCGGCAAACAGCCTGCCGTTTTTGTCAACCCCCACCGGATATCTTATATTGTTGCGGTAGCCGTCGGGGGAGACGGTGGTTATGCCCTCCGGCATTATGTCAACCCCCGCGATTTTCCTGAAGGCATTCACCTCATAGTCAAGCTTAATCCGCTTTTCTTCTACATAGGATATATGGCGGAAAACGCAGCCGCCGCAGGCTTTGTAGCTTTCACACCGGTTTTCCTCCCGATAGGGGGAGGGGGAAATAATATTTTTAACGGCAGCCACCGAATAATCCTTTGTTTCCTTAATAATAAGGGCGTCAAGAACATCGCCCCTGACGCCGCCTTTGACAAACACTACCCTGCCGCCGG
The DNA here is from genome assembly GCA_002305335.1 of Clostridiales bacterium UBA1389. Lineage (GTDB taxonomy): Bacteria > Bacillota > Clostridia > Oscillospirales > CAG-382 > UBA1206. Next base: position 23,627 of record DBQR01000006.1, on the reverse strand, counting down.
ACTTTGCCACACCGCAGCCGAGATTGGTCATATCCTCAATTTTCAAAGAAAAAAGCACATCGTTTTTTGCCATAATTATTTCCTTTTAGAAAAGAATGTGGTATAATCCCTTTAGTTTATAAAGGGGGTTTTGTTATGCTTAAGAGAAGATTCTGTATTCTGCTTTCTCTTTTATTAGTCTTTTCCCTGCTTGCCTGTGACCCGGTCAAAGATGACGTTTCCGGCGAATCGGGAGATATTTCCGGGGAAATACAGTCGGAGCTGACCGTCCGTTTCCTGAACGTGGGACAGGGGGACTGTACTCTGCTAACCCTCCCCGACGGGGGTTTTGTGCTTATTGACGCGGGGGTCTATACCAACAAGAAGGCGGTTACAAACTACCTTGAAAAATACGGCGTCGAAACCATTGAATATATGGTATTGACCCATTTTGATGCCGACCATATAGGAGTGGCGGCGGAGGTTATCGAGGCCTTTGAGGTTAAAAACGTAATAATGCCCGACACCGTTGCCACCACAGCAACCTATGACAACCTTCTTACTTCCCTTGAAAACCATGAGGAAATCAAGGTTATAAAGGGGGAGGCGGGTTACACCTTTTTAACGGGCATTGTGAAGTTTGAGATACTTTCCCCCTTTGAAACCGAGGGAAAAAGTTCCAACCAATGCTCGGTTGTTATGCTTATGTCCTACAAAAATATTAAAATGCTGTTTATGGGGGATGCGGAAAAGCCCAACGAAACCGAAATGTTAAACAACTACACCCCGATGAAGTTAAGGGCGGATATTATAAAGTTAGGTCACCACGGCTCCGCTTCCTCCGGTTCCAAGGACTTTCTTGAGGCGGTGGCCCCGAAATACGGGGTTATTTCCTGCGGCAAGGATAATTCCTACAAACACCCTGCGGAGGAAACCATCAATACTTTAGAGGAGTTAAATATTACATACTTCCGCACCGACCTCCACGGAACGGTGACGGTTAAAACCGACGGAAAAAATCTGAATATCCATACCGAAGGCTAACCCAGGCAGGTAAACACGATAACCCCGGAAACCACACCGAAAACCAAAGAGGATACCGCCGAAGCAATAACCGTAAGCACCGTCCCGTAGCGGAAGGTGCTTACTTTTGATTTGACGGCGGAATAGGCAAGCACCGAAACCGCCCCGAGGAAAAAGCCCGAAAGGGAGTAAATGAGCTGTTTTTTCACGGTGTGGGGGAAATCATAGCCGTTTATGAAAAATAACACAATCACCGACAAAGCAAACAGGGCGGGTAAAAACAAAAAGCCGTTGTCTTTGCTTTCTTTATCCTTTAAAAAGAATTCAAGCCCCATAAGCCCTGCCGAAAGGGCAAAGCTGATTAGAAGCTGGATTACAAAGCTCTTTTGCCCCATAAGATAGGTTCCGCCCCAGTAGGGGAGAAGGATAAGTATAAAAAGGCGGGGAAGGGCGTAAAATGCCCCGTTTTTTTTGCCGGAGCCTAAAAAGCCGTGATTTTTCAAAGCATAGGTGTATATAATGTCCGAAATAAACAGACACCCCATTATGCCGATACCGTAATAGGAAATCATATTTTTATCAATGCGTTGATTGCTGATTTGCGCATTGGATTCACCTGCCTTTTTGCCGAACTTTACAGAGTTTTGCGGATTTTCGAACCGAAAACCCTTGCATAGGTGTGTTTTTCGATAAATGGGGAAAGGGCGTTCATAACCAGAACCACAAGATATTCCCCGAAGTGGGGGGGGCCGAAATATCTTATCCCCACTATACCCGCCCCCAGCAGAATTGCGAAAACCGCCCTCCCCGTACTGGTGGTGGGGGTTGTGGTGTAGTCGTTAAGCATAAAGACCATGATAAGCAGGGTGGGGCCGGTGAAAAGCTGCATTTTTATGAAATCAATGGGTTCGCAGTCCACATAGCAGAACAGATAGGAAAGCAGAACTATTGTCATCACATAGGCAAAGGCCGAATTGAATTTTATTGTCCTTTTGAAAAGGAGATATGCAAACCCCACTAAAATCAGCAGCGCCGACAGTTCCCCTATGGTCCCCGCCGAAAAACCGTAAAAATCGTCGGCGATTGCCGAAACCGTCACTGTTCCGCTTTTAAAATTGTCAAGAGCGGTTACCACATGGTTTTTTTCAAGGAGTTCCTTCGGCACGTTCATTACCAAGGGGGGGAAATGTTCAAAGGGCTTGGTGAAGTAGTTTAATATATTCGGGAAAAAGGCATATGACAGGCTTATTCCCGTGGCGGCGGGGTTGAATATGTTCCTGCCTATCCCCCCGAAAAGCTCTTTGCCGATAATAATGCCCGTAAATGAGGCTAAAACCGGCATCCACAAGGGGACCGACACCGGCAGGGCGTAGGCGATAAGCAGCCCGGTTATTATGCAGGAAAGGTCGCCGATGCTGGTTTCCTTCAGCACAATGCGGGAAAACAGTAATTCGGACACCACCGCCGACACCACCGAAAGGGCGATTATGGTGGCCGCTCTCGCACCATAGACATATGTCCCCCATACCGCCAGCGGCAGCAGGGCGATAAGCACGTCAAGGGTTATGGTATGGGAGGTGTCGCCGTGGCGGGTAAAGGGGGCAGACTGAATTCTTGTCATACTTCCTCCCCTTCCTTATCGGATGTTTCTTCAGAGGGGTCTTGGGGTTCGGTTTCTTCGTTATTTTCAGTAACTTCATCGGGGATTTCTTCAGGGATTTCATCGGAAACTTCTTCAGTGACTTCTTCTGAATATTCGTCATTATCATCATCAATAACCAGCGGTTCGAAGATCATGGTTTCACTGCAGGATTCCTCCCTGGTCAGGGTGCGGTATTTTTCAATCCGTATCTCCCCCAGCAGGTCCACCTTTCCTACGCACATATAGGCGCAGCAGCCGCATTCGATACAGTTGTAAAGCCCCAGCTCGATGTTTTCCTCATGCTTTCCCGTTTCGTAATTTTCGTGGAACTTGAAGGGGACAAGGTGCATGGGGCAGAAGGCGGTACAGCGGGCGCATTTCAGGCAGTTTCCGGTTTTTACTTTCTTTCGGTTTATGGCAAAGACGGTGTTGGTGTTGGCCTCCACCGGGGAATCCTCGCTTACGGCGTAGCCGTTCAGCAGGCCGTTTGCCACAAAGAGGGAGTTGCTTTTTGAGGTAAGCTCGCATTCAGAAAATATTTCCCCAATATGGGTACCGACGGGCACCCTCAGATTCATGGGGTTTATAACCGCATCCCCCGAAAGGGTTAGGGTTTTATATATTACGGGATAACCGTCCCGCAGGGACTGATAAAGGTTTATAACCGTTTCGGCGGAAATCACGGGGTACCCCGACTGCCAGACCTCGTTTTCGCAGGAAAATTCGGTGTTGTAAATGGCGTCCAGCAGGAGTCTTTCGTTCCCCATGGGGTACTTAACGTTCAAATACGCCAAAACTATACCCGACTTTTCCTCAATATGCTTTTTAACCGTTTCGTGGTAGTCGGTGAATTTCTTGTCAAGGGCGATAACCGCCTTTTTTATCCCCATGGCCTTAAGCAATACCTTAATCCCCAGCACCAGGTCTCTGGCGTATTGCTTTGTCAACGCCCTGACATGGCCTGAGGAGGGGTCGGATTCAATGCAGTTTATAATAAGCCTTTCGCTTTTTCCGTGGCTTTCGGAAAGCTTGACATACAAGGGAATCCCCGAAAAAGCGCCGTATATGCCGTATCTTTTACAGTATTCTATAAGGTGTTCAAAGGTTATGTCCTCGATTGAGGAGGGCTTTTCCCCGTCGGGAGGACAGATGTCCGCCTTGTTGGAGTTTTCGATTATTATATACTTCTGTTCCGCCGCCAGCACCTTTCCCGCAACGGGGGAAGAAAGGGTAAAACCCTCTTCGCTTTTAGCCACCGGATAGTATTTTTCAACATAATCCCCCGCATCGACCAGAGGCATAAGACCTGATTTTAAAGGCAGGGTAACCACCGACGGCCTGTCGATCTGGGTTATGGGGAGCTTTTTGGTGTTTCTGTATTCGGAAAGCCTGATGCCTCCCTGAAATTTCATTGCCATTTTACCTTTTCCCTGTCAATGATTATTTTAAGGGTTGTTCCCTTATTAGACGAAAATTTACAAATGATTTTTACAAAATCCGTTTTTCAGGCGGGTTTCCCGACCGAAAAACACCGCCGAATCGAGCAAAGCGAGCCCGCACTTTGAGGGGAGGAGGAAAAGCNNTATTTTATAAATTATACAGAAGATGCGGGCAAATTGCAATACGAAAATTGTACTTGTTTTTTAAATAAATATATTGTAATATAATATGTAAGTATATTTTTATTAAGGAAGCGGGATTATGGAACTGACGGAAAAGCTGGATATAAAGGTCTTTATTTTGTTTTTGCTTAAAAACATAAAGGAACCCCTTGAGTATTCCACCATTAACGATATCGTTATACAGGACGGGTTTGTCAATTATTTTGACTTTTCCATTTGTTTCGGCGAACTTGTCGAAAGCGGGCAGATTGAGGAAATTCAAGGGGAAAAACCAAGATACCGTATTTCCGAAAAGGGGGAAATGGCGGTTGAAAACGTGGAAATGCGGCTTTTCACCTCGGTAAGGGAAAAGGCTTTAAGGTCGGCGTTGCGCCTGCTTGCCTTTTATAAAACCGGAAACCGGATAACCTCCTCCGTCACCGAACGGGACGAGGGCTATATGTTAAACTGTCAGATTTCCGACAACACCCGCAAGTTATTGGATCTGAATGTTTTTCTTACAGAAAAATATTATGCCGAAACATTGAAGCATAACTTTGACGAAAGGGCGGAAAATATCTACAAGGGAGTACTCGCCCTCCTTTCGGGGGATGTAAACTATATTTTCGATGAATGATAAGGCGTTAAAAGTTGCAAAGGCCTTATATGAAAAATATCCCGAAGAAAAGGGGGGGCTGGAACATGAAGGCGACCCCTTTAAACTGCTTATCATGGCAATACTGTCCGCCCAGTGCACTGACAAACAGGTGAACGCCGTTTCGAAAGCGCTGTTTGAACGGTTCCCCGACGCTGTATCTATTGTCGAATCAAAACCAGGGGAGCTGGAAAAATACATATATTCCACCGGGTTTTATAATTCCAAGGCAAAATCCATACGAAAATGCTGTAAAACCCTTATCGGGGAATTTGACGGGAAAATCCCCTTTGAAATGAAGGATTTGCTAAAACTCGGCGGAGTGGGGCGGAAGGTGGCAAACCTTATAAGGGCAGACGTTTTTAACCTTGGCGGCATTGTGGCGGACACCCATGTCATACGGATTTCCAACCGTCTTGGGTTTGTAAATTCAAAAAATCCCGTTATAGTGGAAAAGGCGTTAACCCCGCTTATGCCCGTTGAACTTCAGTCGGGGTTCTGCCACAGGATGGTGGTCTTCGGGCGGGAAATCTGCAGAGCCCAGAACCCCAAATGCGACACCTGCTTTTTGCTTTCAGGGGGCCTTTGCGACGGAGTAAAATAAATGTGGTTGTTTTTTGTTATTCTCGGTATTGTGTCGTTTTATGTTTTTCTTGTTTCCCCGAAACTTATCGGGAGAAACTCGTTAAAGGGCTACGGCAGGTACTTTGCTCACCGGGGACTGCATAGGGTAAACACACCGGAAAATTCCCTTGAAGCCTTTATGAACGCCGTCGAAAAGGGCTACGGCATCGAGCTTGACGTGCTGCTTACAAAGGACAATGTTCCGGTGGTGTTCCATGACTATTCCCTTGAGAGAATGTGCGGCATAAAGGGGGATATTAAGGACTTTACGTTTGAAATGCTTTCCTCCCTTTCCCTTTCGGGAACCAGCCAGAGGATTTTGGCTTTGGACGAGGTGCTTTCGGTTATCGGCGGGAAAGCGCCGGTGCTTGTCGAGCTGAAAACCGTCTGGGAATATGTCAACTTCTGCGAGAGGGTGGGGGAGGTACTGAAAAAGCATGAGGGCAAATACATTATCCAGTCCTTCAACCCCTTTATGTTAAAATGGTTCAGAAAAAATATGCCCGAAATCCCCCGGGGGCAGCTTATAAGCCGCCATCTTCTTTCCGGCGGGTTCGCCCGGTCCACCGCCGCCATAATCCTTGCCAGCCTTACGCTTAACTTCGCCTCAAGGCCGGATTTCATTTCCATTCATTACAGTCAGGTAAAATCCTACACCTACTATCTGCCGAAACTTTTTCTTTCCCCCTTCGCCTTCTGGACGGTTAAGGACGGGGCAACCGCCGAAAAACTTAAAAGAAAAGCAAAAATAATCATCTTCGAGGGGTTTGAACCATGAAGGAATATGTGGTGAAAAGCGAATATCTGGAAGTTAAGTTCCTTGACACAGGCGGCAGGATAACCTCAATAGAAGCCCCCCATTTTTACGGGAATTTAGTCCTTGCCTACCCAAGAGCGCTTACAAGGGACGGGTCTTCCTACCTCCCCAGCCCGTTGTATGAGGAGGACAGCCGCTATTTGGGGGCGATTGTGGGGCGGTACGCCAACCGCATTTCAAATGCTGCCATTACCCTTGACGGGAAGGAATACCCTCTTGACGGAAACGACAGGGGTATCAACTGTCTTCACGGCGGAAACAGGGGCTACGACAAAATGCGTTTCAATGTGGACTGCTCCTATTCGCAGGCAATCCTGACCGCTTATGACAAAGAAGGCATTTTCCCCGGCAACGTGGAAGTCAGGATTAAATATATGGTGGTGGGGTCATCCCTTATAATAAGCTACTTTACCAAAGCCGATAAAAAAACGGTTATAAACCTTACAAACCATACTTATTTCAATCCCAACGGGGATATCAACGACTGCGAAGCGCTGTTAAATGCGGATTATTTCACCCCCGTGGACGAAAATCTCATCCCCACCGGGGAGATAAAATCCGTTGAGGGTACCCCCTTTGATTTCAGGGAATATAAAAAAATAGGCCGCCACATCGACTGCGGCGACAAACAACTGGAAATCGCTTCGGGGTACGACCATAATTTCGTAATCAACGGAGAAGGTCTGCGGGAAGCGGCAAGAATCTATATGCCGGAAACGGAAACTACCCTCACCGTAAATACCGATATGCCAGGATTTCAGTTTTATACCGGCAACTTCCTTGAAGGGGACTTTTCAAAAAGAGAGGGTTTTTGTATCGAAACCCAATTTTTTCCCGACACGCCGAATAAACCCGGCTTCCCTTCCTGCGTCATAACCCCCGAAAGGCCCTTCAGGTCAAAGACCATCTATACCTTTTCCAACGGTAAAGCATAGCTTTCCCGTTCTTTCTTAATCAAAGCCGCGCCGATAAGGCCGGCTTTTCCCTTTAAGGGGGATATTTTCACCTCCACCCCGTCAAGCAGATGGGGTTTCAGCATGTCGGTTATAATTTCCCCTTCGTTGGTAAGCCCCCCCGTAAGGACAAACAGATCCGGCTGGAAAATTTTTGACAGGCTGTTTATTCCGCAGGCAAGGTAATAGATATATTCCTCTATCACCTTTTCTGAAACCTCGCACCCCAACGCCATTGCCCTAAAGGGGAGCCTTCCGCCTAAGTTTTCGATATTTCCCCCCGCCATCTTGAAGAGAATTGAGTTCTTATTCTGAACAGCGGCGATTTTCGCCCGGGTGATAAAGGCCTTCACCGAAGCATACTGTTCAAAACAGCCGTGAAGACCGCAGGAACAGGGGCGGCCGTTTATGTCTATGATAAAATGACCGATTTCCCCGGCTCTGTTGTTATAGCCGTGATAGGTTTTACGGTCGATCATTATCCCCCCGCCGATACCGGTGCCTATGGTTATTACAATCATATTTGAAACGTCCCTGCCCGCGCCCGCAAACTTTTCGCCGTACAAAGCACAGGAGGCGTCGTTGTCGAGATAAACCTCAAGCCCGGTGCGTTCTGCCACAATGTCCACCACCGGAGTGTTGTCATAGGGTATGTTCCCCGACCGTATTATAGTCCGGTTGTCGGCGGTGCGTCCCGGGGAGCCGATGCCTATTACTTTGCAGTCATATTTTTCCGCAAGGGGGATAACCACGCTGCAGATATCCTCCAGCAGCTTTGAAACCGAATCCTTTTTTGTCTTAAAGCGGGTGTATTCGATTACCTCGTAATCCTCCCTTACCACCCCCATGTCAACATTCGTTCCGCCGATGTCAACCCCGATAATGTTATTCATAGCATTCCCCCCCTACAAAGGTGCGGCATACGGAAAAATCATCGTCAAGTATGCAGATATCGGCCTCTTTCCCCGCCTCAAGGGTGCCGGTGGTGTTGTCGATGCCGAGGGCTTTTGAAGGGTTCAGGGACGCCGCTTTGGAAACCGTAGTTAAGGAATATCCCTTTTTAAGGAGGTTTTTAACCCCCTTGTTTAAAGTAAAGCAGCTTCCGGCAATTCTCCCTTCGTTATTTAAACACATCCCGTTCTTTACGGTGCGCACCTTCCCCGACACCACATATTCCCCGTCGCCGAGACCGGCAAACACCCCGGCGTCGCTTACCATGGTCACTTTGTCTTCCCCTTTGGCAAGGAATATAAGCTTGACGGCGGCGGGGTCAAGGTGGATAAAGTCGCAGATTGCTTCGCATTCCATCCGGCTGTCGGTGAGGGCAAAACCCAGTACCCCCGGATTCCGGTGATGGAAGGGTATAACGGCATTAAAGGTATGGGTAAGCCTGGTGGCTCCCGCTTCAAAGGCTTTTTGGGCGGTGTCATAGTCTGCGCCGGAATGCCCTAAGGAAACGGTTATCCCCAAGCTTACGGCGGCTTTTATCGAATCGACAGCTCCGTCAAGTTCGGGGGCAAGGGTTATTATTTTAAGCAACCCTTCCGAAAGGTTATATAAATCTTTTATTTTTTCCGGGGAGGGGGGGATAAGACAGTCGGGGTTCATCGCCCCGGTATATTTTCGGGAAACAAAAGGGCCTTCAAGGTGTATGCCCGAAATTTTCGCCCCTTCGGGTTTGCTTTTGTATTCTTTTACAATATTTTTTATTGCTTTTTTAATCCCCTCCAGGTCAAGGGCGCGTATCGTGCAGCAGACGGAGGTGGTGCCGGCTTTGGCAAGGGATTTCAGCCCCTTGCCGAATTCCTCATCGGGGGAGGAAAACTCGGTGCCGAATGCCCCGTGTATATGGGTGTCCGCAAAGCCGGGGATAATTGTTTTTCCGAAACAATCAAGACCGTCAAAACCGGTTTCCCCGATATAGGTAATTTTACTGTTTTCAATCACTATGTCCGCTTTTTTTATCCCTTCGGGAGTCAGAACATTTCCCCGCTTTAATACCATATATGCCACCCCTTTTCGGAAATATTACCATAGCCGAATCAGAATGTCAATAAATACCCTTAATGTTTATTTAACACAATGTTAATTTACAAAAGTCCGGTTTTGATATATAATGAATTGAAATAAATTCCAGTGGTGGTATTTTTGAAAAAATTTATTATATTGCTGATAGCCTTGGTTATACTCACTTCCCTTGCGGCCTGCGCCGGGGGAGGAAAGGATAACTCCGGCGATACTTCGTCTTTAGAAAACAACAGTTCTGATATAAACTCCGATGAAGCCTCCTCCGAGGATGCTTCTTCGGAGGAATCGCATTCGGAGGAAAGTTCCGACGAATCTTCCCAGGACAACGGGGGAAATAACCTTCCGCCAAAGGAACTGGCATATAATATAGCGGTTGATAAACCCTATACCGCAGTTTCGGAATCCTACCGCACCGACAGCTTCGGCGACGCCGCTGACAAAAACGGCAGGGTGCTTCGGGGAAAGCTTACCGACGGGGAAACCGCCCCCTCGGGCAACTCCTCCGCCATTGGCGGCTACGGTTCGGACACCCTGACGGTTACCATTGATTTAGGGGAAAGGTCCCTTATATACGGCGTGGGCACCGACTGTTTCGGCAACCAGTGGGGTATCGGGGACCCGGGCAAGACGGTGGTGGAATATCTCATATCCGACGACGGGACAAACTTTGACCGGCTCTCCTCCGTTTCCCCCAGCCTTAAGAACGCCACAATCTTTTATGTTGACGACTGGAAGGGCTGCTACTACTACTATTATCCCGATAAGCCGGTTTACGCCCGTTATGTAAAAGTGATTTACAACATTACGGGGGAGCATGTCTGGTCAAGCGAAATTTTCGTTTTCGGTATCGAAAAGTCGTTTTTGGAAGACAAAGAGGCAATCCCCCGGGTGTTTATAAAGACCGAAAACAACGACCGGGTTCACAAGTCCGCCTACTATCCCTGCGAATTAATTGTCTATGACCCTTCGGGGAGATATGATATGATTTCCGAACCCAAGGGGGAAATTAAAATCAGGGGCAACTCCACCTCCGGCGGGGCGAAGGCGCCCTACAATATAAGATTTTCGGACAAAGAAAATGTGCTTGGCATGGGGAAGGCGAAAAAGTGGTACCTCATCGCCAATATGTACGACAAAACCCAGATACGCAACAAGCTTGCCTTTGACTTGGCTTCCCAAATAGGAATGGCTTATGTTCAGGAATCCGCCTTTGTGGAGGTGTATCTGAACGGGGTTTACCGGGGGTGCTACCTGCTTTGCGAATCCATAGGAGTGGGGGAAACCCGGGTGGATATAGACATAACCGGAAACGAATTTTTGTTTGAATATGAGCCCTGGGAAAATTATTCCAACCCCGAATGGATAAGAACCCCCATATACAATATTTTGCTCGGGTTCAACGACCCGGATTACCCCAACTCAACCCAGCGGAAATATCTGAACGATTTCTTCGACAAGGCGGAAAGGGCGATAGCCACCCACGACATTGAGGAAATCGGGAAATATATCGATATCCAATCCTTCGTGGACGCCTATATCGTTCAGGAGCTGTTCAAACAGGTTGACTACGCCACCAGCTCCACAAGGTTTTACCTGAAAGACGGCAAGCTGTATGAAGGTCCCGTATGGGATTTCGACCTTTCGGCGGGGAACTGTTCGTCAAGCTATTATATGGACTACAACAACGTATATACCACCGGCAACTCCTGGGAGGGCTGGTGGTGCAGAGGTCTCTGGAACAGCCACCTGTTCAAATGCAAAGAAATATATGAAATGGTAAAGGAAAGGTTTTCGGAACTTCAGCCACAGATCATAAACCTTTACAAGGACAACGATTCGGGAAAGAACAGAATAGATGCGCTGCTTGACGAATTCGGGGATGATATTCACAAAAATTATACCGTATGGTCGACTTCCGAAGCTTACAGCACTCTTGAACGCATACCCTCCGACGGCACCTATGAGGGGGAAATCGATTATCTGAGGGACTGGCTGAAAAACCGCAACGAGTGGCTGTTACAGCAGTTTAACGAAAATTAATATATTCCGACGGCATTTGCCGCCGGATTTCATCCACAGCGTTAGTTGTGGATTTTATTTCTCTGCTTTACCGGGTGTGTGGTGCTACCCCTCATCCACCGCTACCACGGTCCCCCTTCCCCGAAAGTCGGAAGGCTT
>DBQR01000006.1:4037-12084 GCA_002305335.1 Clostridiales bacterium UBA1389 | reverse complement strand
GTTCGTTCGTTCGTTCGTTCGTTCTCTCCCGCATTTGTGGTGCTACCCCTCATCCACCGCTACCGCGGTCCCCCTTCCCCTCAAGGGGAAGGCTTTTTAATTTTTTCACCACCTTTCTGCTGATATATAATGAACTATCCCATCAATTGGGAGTTACAAAAAAATGAGCCGGGCGGCTCATTTTTTCATATCGTTTTAATCTTCGATTGCGGCTTTTCGGGTGTTTATTTTATAAATAATCTCCGGGTCGAATTTAAACCTGCGGTGATAGGTCATAAGACCGTTCTGTTCCTGCTCCACGTCATATAACTGGGTGTAGCAGAAACCCAAAACCCTGTTGTTGTCAAGCAGGGCTTGTGTCAGACCGGCATAGCGTTTGAGGAATTCCTCCCTTGTTTCGGGAGCGTCCCCGTAGCCCCAGCCGGTGTTATCCTCCGACCATTTTATCCCCCCGTATTCGCTTACGAAATAGAGTTCACCCCTATAAGTCTGCCGTTCGTTGAAGTTGAGGAAAATATTATTCCCTTCGTAATGGGAGGAAAACTCCCTTATATCCTGATTGTAGTCGTGGATGTCGAAAATATCCGTCACCACATGGTAGTTGCCGCTGGTGTCGATGACGGGACGGGTTTTGTCGAATTTTTTGGTTTCGTTGTAGACAATCCTTAAAACCTCGTCGCACTGACGCTTCCCCTCATAGTCCCAGGTTTCGTTAAAGGGGCACCAGCCGATGATTGAGGGGTGGGAATAATCCCGGTTCAGCCCCTCCAGCCATTCGGGGAGGAAGTTTTCTGCCGATTCGGCATAGGAAATATCAAGCCCCCAGTTGCCATGTTCCCCCCACACCATATAGCCTAATCTGTCGGCGTGGTAGAGGAAACGGGGTTCGAAAATCTTCTGATGTAATCTTGCGCCGTTAAAGCCGAGCTTCATTGAATAAATTATATCGTTTTTCAAAGCCTCGTCGTCGGGGGCGGTGTAAATGCCGTCGGGATAAAACCCCTGGTCCAGCACCCAGCGGCCGAAAACCCTTCTGCCGTTTAGGCAAAAAGCACCCTTTTCAAGGCTTACCGAGCGCAGTCCGAAATAGGAGCAAACCCTATCCTCTCCATAGGATAAAACCAAATCATACAGATTCCCTTTGCCTATATCCCAAAGATGGATTTCGGGCACCTTGAATTCTATAACACCCTCTCCGGTCCGGCTTACAATTTCCCTGCCGTTATAGGAAACCACAGCTTTGACCGTCCCGGCGGAGGAGGTTTTCACTTCCAGCCGGACGTTGCCGGACATATCGGCGGTTGTTTTAAGACTTTTTATATGATTTTCCGGCACCGCCTCCAGCCAGACAGTCTGCCAGATACCGGTGGTGCGGGTATAGAAGCAGCCGTAGGAGTTTAATTCCTTTGACTGCTTGCCGGAAGGCTGTTTCCCCGAAAAAAGGTCGTCGGTCACCTTAACGGCAACTTCGTTTTCCCCGGAAACAAGATATTCCGTTATATCAAACTCAAAGGGGGTGTAGCCCCCCCTGTGAGTTCCGGTGAATTTTCCGTTTAAATAAACTTCCGCATAATAGTCCACCGCGCCGAAATGAAGATTTACCCTTTTCCCTTTCCAGCTTTCCGGGAGGATAAATTTTTTTGAATATTCCGCTTTGTTTATAAAACCAGTATATCCGATACCGGAAAGGACCGATTCGGGGCAGAAGGGGACGGTAATTTCCCTTTCGCCCTTCAGAGCATCGCAGGAAAAGAGCCACTTGCCGTTAAGGTTAAGCCATTCGTTCCGCCGAAAAATAGGATTCGGGTATTCGGGGCGAGGGAATGTCATTGTTCTTCCTCCGTGATTACCTCTATGGACTTGGCTTCCGAAGTTACCTTCCATTCGCCGCCGTCGATGCCGAAGTAGAAGTCTTCATACAGAACAATGTTGCCGGAGGAATCCTTGAGTTCGATTTCGGAACAGTAGACAAAACCGGTGGCTTCCCACAGTCCTATCGAGATGGTCACCACCCCGTGGTTTGCGGGTATTTCAAAGGAATCGGTATATCTCCTCCAGTCGACGCTTCCTGCCGTACATTGAGCAAAATCCTTGAAGAAGTCCAGGCTTCCGTCGGGTTTATAAACGTAGTAGTTTACAAAGCCTAAACCGGCGGAGGGAAGTGCCCCCACCGAGGCATCAATGTCTTGGAATTTCGCAACGGTTGTTATGGTGTAGGTTTTGCCGTCTTCGAAAATTTCCGGGTTTAAGGTAAACTGTAAGGTACCGGTTCCCTGAGCGGCGGCCTCTATCTTCACATAGGGAGGGTTGCCCAGCTCTTCAAAGGTGTTTGTTACCCTTCTTTCGTCCCCGTCGATGTTCAAAGCATCGATATATCCGAAATCCCCGGTAAAGTTGTGGTCATTCAGGGATATTTTTTTGCCGTTAACCACATAGTTGGTTATTGATATGTCGTGTATGGGATTTTCCGCAAGCCCCAGAATGCTGTCCCCCCTGGCGGGAGTGGCGGCGCAGTTGACGTTGATAATCGAAACTCCGCTTATGGATTTACCCATATAGGTGCCGTAATCGTCGGAAAAGCGGAAGTTTATAACCGCCCCGTTGGACATTCTTTCGATTTTGATGCTGTCCCAGGTGATTTTGTCGAAAACCGCGTTGTCGGCGCAGGTGATTGCCATAACTCCCTTGTAGAAGTCGCTTTTTTCGTTCTGTTCAAGGACGGTTATGTTTCTGAAGGTAATTTCGCTATATTTATTTTCGTAATCGGCTTCCTTTGCCTCGGGCCCCACCAGCATATTGTGGGCGCAGTCCGCCCAGAAGACACAGTCGGTTACCTTGATGTTGGTGCTGTCCTTGGATTCATAAGCCTTTATCGAAATATTGTCGTCGTAGTTGCGCAAAAAGCAGTTTTTTATCTGGATGTTGTTCCCCGAACATATGTCAATGCCGTCGGAGTTGAAGTACCAGCAGATTTCTTTAAGATTGTTTACCTCAACGTTGTCGCTGCAGTAAAGACGGAGCGTCCATGTGGGGGAATCAAGGAAAATAACCCCGTTGATAACCACGTTACTGCAGTTGTTGATGGTACAGAGCATTGTCCTTGTTCCGTCCATGCGGTGGGTAAGCTGGCTGCCGCAGAGAATTCCCCGCCCTTTTATGGCGATGTCTTCGGCATTTTCGGCCACCACATTGCCGTAAACAAAGGCGCCGGGAGCAAGGTACAGCGTCTGGCCGGATGTAAGGGTAATCTGCCCCGCATTATGGACGCCGGGACCGTAATAGATTACGTCGGTATCCCCTTCCTTGATTTCTTCGGTCTGTAAATCGTCGGCATAGATGAAAAGGTTGGTATATATTTTGTCGTCGAATTCCACCGACAGCTTTGCCGCCTTGTTAAGCTCAAAGGTGACACTGCCGTCTTTTTCCTCAAAGCTTATATTTCTGGCAAGGGGACGGATAACGCAGTTTTCGAATTCCCCCGAAGGGGTGACGGTAATAATAACCTTTTCCAGAAAATCGCTTTCAAAGTAGCAGAAAGCCATAATATCGGTGGTTATTTCCCCTTCGCCCTCATAGGAAACCGATTCCTTACCCACCTTAGCCTGATAGCAGGGTACCGCGGTTTCCTCCCCGTCTTCCCCGTATTTTACGGTGACGGTGTAGGCGGCGGATGGTTCAATCCCTTCCGGCATGTCGGCCACCGCAAGGTGTACCGTTTCGTCCGGCTGGGAGGGCTCGGATGTGGTGTCGCTTGATTCGGCTTTTGACTGGTTATCGGCTGAAGATGCGGCCTGGGAGCTCTCCTCGTCCTTTTTTCCGCCGCCGCAGGCGATAAGGGCAAGGGACAGGGCAACACAAAGCATTGCCGGCAGAATTAGCTTAAGTAATTTACCCATAAAACACCATCCTTCATTAATAAATATATATAATTACATTTCTGAACGACGTGCTCTGTTTAAAAAGCCGTCCGGTCGATATAGTCGCAGGCGGCAAGGGCAGCGGAGGCTCCGTCGGCGGTGGCGGTGGTTATCTGCCTTATTTTCTTTGTCCGGCAGTCGCCCGCCACAAAGATACCCGGTGTGGGGGATATGCAGTTTTCCCCTATGTCAAAATAGCCCCATTTGTCAAGGGGGACAACGTTTTCAAAGGCTTTATTTTCGGGCACAAGGCCGATTGCCACAAACATCCCGTCGGCAAAAAGCTCGCCTTCTTTTCCGGTCAGGGTGTTTCTGATACCCACCCCCGAAAATTCCCCTTTACCGATTATATGTGTAACCACCGTTGAAAATATACAGTTTACATTGGGTTTAATCCTTACCATCGACGCCATATAGGCTTCGCCGGTAAAGTCGGGAAGATTCTGGATTATGGTTACCTTCTTACAGATGTCGGAAAGCAGAACCGCTTCCTGCAATGCGGAATTTCCCCCGCCCACAAGGATAACCTCTTTGCCGGTAAAATACCCTCCGTCGCAGACGGCGCAGTAGTAAATCCCCCGGCCGACAAATTCCTCTTCCCTTTCGATTCCCAAATGGCGGTGAACCACCCCGGTGGAGACGATAACCGCCTTTGCCTGATATTCCCCGAAGGGGGTGACCACGGTCTTTATCTTATCGTTTTTAATTTCCGTCGCCTCGGCAAGCTCGATTTCCGCCCCTTTGGCTAGCACTTGTTCCAGCATCTTGTCGGCAAGCTCAAGGCCGCCGATAGATTCAAAAGCGGGGTAGTTTTCGATTTTCGGCGACAGGGTCATCTGCCCGCCGAAGGCGGATTTTTCGATAATCAGTACTTTTTTATTTGCCCTTAAGGCGTAGAGGGCAGCGGTTAATCCCGCCGGCCCTCCGCCTATTATAATAATGTCAAACATATATTAACCCTTGTATTCCCCGATAAAACCGCGGATTGCGGCCACATCGTCGTACTTATAGGTTTTGTCCCCTTTCGAAACAAGGAGGGTGGGTACCTGGGTTATGCCCAGTTCCCTTACCAGTTCGGGATTTGAGTTGCCGTCGATAGTCTCGTACTCAATCCCCTCTTTGTCCAAAAACAGCTTAATGGTTTTGCACTTGGGGCAGGTGGGAGTGGTAACCAACTTTATAACGGTGTCGGATTTCATATCTTCTTCACCTTCGAATAGATTTTGTTGGTTAGTTTCCCCGGATTTTGCCTTTGCATTCCTTTCCTTAAGACAGGATTTTTCTATCACATATTCCGCCCTGTCCTTGAATTCCTGGGATTTGCCGTCGTTCCAGTTCTGAACGGGACGGTAGTAGCCGGTTATGCGGGAATAAACCTCGGTTTTTTCGCCGCAGTCGGGGCAGGTATAGACCTCGCCCTTTATATAGCCGTGGTTTCTGCACACCGAATAGGTGGGCGAAAGGGTGTAATAGGGCAGCTTGTAGTTTTCGGCAATCTTCCTTACAAGGTTTGCCGCCGCCTTCCAGTCGGGGAGCTTTTCCCCAAGGAAGACATGGAATACAGTGCCGGAGGTATAAAGTGTCTGGAGTTCGTCCTGAATGTCAAGGGCGGCAAACACGTCCTCGGTAAAACCCACCGGCAGATGGGAGGAGTTGGTGTAGTAGGGGGCTTTTCCCTTGTCGCTGGCGGTTATAATGTCGGGATACTGCGCCACGTCGTGCTTTGCAAGACGGTAGGCGGTGGATTCGGCGGGGGTGGCTTCCAGATTGTACAAATCCCCGTATTTCTCCTGATAAACCACCAGCCGGTCACGCATATGCTGTAACACCCGCTTTGTCCATTCCTGGGTTTCCCCGTGGGTCATATCCTTCTTTAGCCATTTGGCGTTTAAGCCCGCTTCGTTCATTCCCACAAGACCGATGGTGGAAAAGTGGTTTGTCAATGTGCCGAGGTAACGTTTTGTGTAGGGGTAAAGACCGGCGTCCAGAAGGTTGGATATCACTTTACGCTTAATGCTGAGGGAACGGGCGGCAATATCCATTACCCGGTCAAGACGCTTGTAGAATTCCTCGGGGCTTTCGGAAAGGTAGGCGATCCTCGGCATATTTATGGTAACCACGCCAATGGAGCCGGTGGATTCCCCGGAGCCGAAGTAGCCCCCGGTTTTCTTACGAAGTTCCCTAAGGTCAAGGCGGAGCCGGCAGCACATACTTCTGATGTCGGAGGGTTTCATGTCCGAATTGATATAATTGGAAAAATAGGGGGTGCCGTATTTGCTTGTCATTTCAAACAGAAGTCTGTTGTTTTCGGTTTCCGACCAGTCGAAATCGCCGGTTATGGAATAGGTGGGTATGGGGTACTGGAATCCTCTGCCGTTGGCGTCGCCTTCTATCATTATTTCGATAAAGGCCTTGTTTATCATATCCATTTCTTTTTTGCAGTCTTTATAGCAGAAGTCCGTTTCCTTCCCGCCCACTATGCACTTTTCGTCGGCAAGATCGGGGGGGACCGTCCAGTCAAGGGTTATGTTGGAAAAGGGCGCCTGGGTTCCCCAGCGGGAGGGGGTGTTTACCCCGAATATAAAGGATTCGATGGCCTTTTTAACCTGGTCATAGGACAGGTTATCCACCTTTACGAAGGGGGCAAGGTAGGTGTCGAAGGAGGAGAAGGCCTGAGCCCCCGCCCATTCGTTCTGCATAATCCCCAGGAAGTTTACCATCTGGTTGCACAGAGTGGGGAGATGGGTTGCGGGCTTGGAGGTGATTTTGCCGGGTACGCCCCCCAAACCTTCCTTTATAAGCTGCTTCAGCGACCAGCCGGCGCAGTAGGCGGTAAGCATCGAAAGGTCATGCAGGTGTAAATCGGCATTCCTGTGGGCGTCGGCGATTTCGCTGTCATAGATTTCCGAAAGCCAGTAGTTGGCGGTTATAGCGCCGGAATTCGACAGAATAAGCCCCCCCACCGAGTAGGTGACGGTGGAATTTTCCTTAACCCGCCAGTCAACCGATTTGACATAGCTGTTCACCAGGTCCTTGTAGTCAAGGAGGGTGGATTTAAGGTTACGCACTTTTTCCCGCTGTTTTCTGTAAAGGATGTAGGCCTTCGCCACGTCGGCATAGTCGGCTTTTATAAGCACCGCTTCCACCGAGTCCTGAATATCCTCCACAGTGATTCTGCCGTCTTTTATTTTAGGTTCAAAGTCGGCGGTCACCTTTAGGGCAAGGAAATCTATAATATCCTCGTTATACTGCTTTTCCTTGGCGTTGAATGCCGCTTTGATGGCGTTTGATATTTTGGAAATGTTGAAATCGGCAACCTGGCCGTCCCGTTTTACTACCTGAAACATCTGTCTTTCCCCTTTTTGTCGTATTCTTTTCAGTGGGATTATAATAACATATAAAAAATACCTTGTCAATAGGTGTTTTTCAATATATTGTGTTTTTTATTAATTTTTTTGCTTCTTTACACTAAATGTTGAATGGCTAAATTCCCCTTATTTCGACTTTATCAAGTATTTTCAAGGCTTCCGCCCTTGCTTCCTGCAAATCGTTTTCGTTAAGAGGGCTGAAACCTTTGACGATTGTGTCGCCGGAATCCACAAAATTCTGTATATAGTATGCCTTAGCCCCCTTTATCATCCCTGCAATGGCTTTGAAATCCTCCGGGGTATGGAATTCCCTGACAGCGGTAGTGCGGAATTCGTATTCTTTACCGGAATTTATAATCAGATTTATGCTTTTGTAAATATCGTCCGGGCTTATTTCCTCCATCCCGCAGGTTACGGCGTATTTTTCGGGGGTGTTCTTAATATCCATGGCGATATAGTCCACCAGGTCTGAGGAAATTATATCCTTCAGTTTTTCGGGAAGGGCGCCGTTGGTGTCCAGCTTTACCAAAAATCCTTTTTCCTTTATTTTAGCGATAAAGTCCTTGAGGTCGGGCTGTAATAAAGGTTCCCCGCCGGTAACACACACCCCGTCAAGGACCCCTTTGCGCTTTGAAAGGAAGGAGAAAAATTCCTCATCGCTTATTATATGGCTATTGTCTATCCTGGTCACAAGGGAGGGGTTATGGCAGAAGGGACAGCGCATATTGCAGCCGGCGGTAAAGACGGTGCAGGCGGTCTTGC
>DBQR01000006.1:0-3947 GCA_002305335.1 Clostridiales bacterium UBA1389 | reverse complement strand
CACCGGGATGTCATGGAGGATATCCAGTTCAAGGAGTTCCCGGCACAAAAAGGTGCCGTACTTCTCCTTAAAGGCAAGGCCGAGATGCTGTATTCTTTCATAGTGCTTTGCCTTTGCGTCGGAGTCGGAAACGTCGGTATAGCCGTAAATAAGCCCCGCCGCCATGAACGCGCCGGTGAGGGCGCCGCAAACCTCCCTTAACCTCCCCATCCCCCCGCCGAAGGAGGAGGAAATACGGGAAGCGGTTTTTTCGTCAAGGTTTGTAACATCCGAAAAGGCAAGCAGTACCGCCTGAGAGCAGTTATAGCCCTTTTCGAAATATTCCCTTGCTTTTTGCGGGCGATTTGACATAATAAGACCCCTTTCAGGCGATTGATATAATAAAAATATTATATCACCTGTAAAAGGGGTTTTCAAGGCATTATGTCAAGCCGGGAAATTAATTATCCGTAATGAAATAAATCCACTCCCGCCCGCAGGCATTTCACGCGTGAAGCGCATTTCACAAGCCCACCCGGTGGATTTGTTTCACTGAAAAAAGCACGCTTTCGCGTGCTTTTTTCTGTGTGTTACGTACCATTTAGATGCGAAATTGACCCCTTGAGCTGGTTTTTCAACCTTTCCGCGCATTTTTATTGCATTTTTCGGGATTTTCACTGTAATTTCGTATCTATTAGGTTCACATAGGACAATTTTCATCTGGTCTAAATAGATACGAAATTCAAAATCTATCTGGTCTTAATAGATACGGAATTGAGATTCAGGAACAAGCCTGTTCCCTCCATTTCTGTTGTCTCTGTTAATCTAATTCCTTTGCTTTTGACTATCCAAATAAGTAATAAAGTCTAAATAATCCTTTTTGGTTGTTTCGTCTAAATCATCAACCGAAGCAAGCGTTGCAAGAGGAAGCGCTATGTGTTCGTGATCATAAAAATCTGCGTCATACAAATGCTCACGAATCACACGAGAATCAAAAGGAACAACATAATACTCAGATGCCAATCCGCCACACTCATCATCAAGGCATACTCTGACGTTTGTTTCTCAAATCAAAATCGCATCATTGCTCCAATGCCGGGGAATGGGAAGAACGTGAACGATTCACTATTGGTTTCTTTTCTGAATTTGATGAAAGAAGTACAGGTATTCGTTATCGCTCCGTGATTGTAGTCTGAATTGTTTATTTTTGATTTTTTCATTTCCCCAATAAAAAGCCGACTGAATGATTTTTCAGTCGGCAGAAATCGTTTTATATACCAAATACGGATTTTATCAGTTATTCTTTATAGCAGAAACATTCGAAAAGACTTTTTCGTAGAAGCCTGAATCGGTTTCTTTTAACGTCTCTTCCGATTTTTTAAAACAAAGCGTCAAAATATTTTCGTTTTCATTGTAAAGCATCGACATACTTACTCCTTCCGTTATACGCAAAGTATTAATGAAGTCCGCCCCGGGATTGATCACGCAACTTTCAAGCGTAGCTATATTGAAACAATGAGCAAAAGAATCGTTTTTTGACGAGGTAAAGCAAAAAGCCCTGTCTTCAGAAAAAATACAGTTATCAACATTTTCGTCAATCGTCACAGTCTCGCCTGTAAAATAGTTTGTACGTTTTACTGTGCCATCTTCAAAAATAGTCTTGAAATATTCGTGAGCATACAGGAAATATCTGCCCTCTACAATCTCCGTTGTAATATCTTTGGGCAAATAATTTCCGTCCTGTTCGTTCTCTGTAAGATCAATCAATGAATAAGCCCGATACTGTCCACCCTTGCGCATAATGACCACAGTATCATCAGCAGCAAACCGTTCAAAGGTCCCTTCTATCGAGATTTCATATCGCTTCCCGTTGGAATCGCTGACAGTAAAAAGCCAACTTCCGTTATCCGGATCATTATGCTCAAATCTGCCGACATAATCGTTGTACGTGCAGTCGATCTGCGCCTCTGAGTTTTTCGGAAAAGATCTGGCAGCAATTACAGTCCCCGTTGAAGAAAGAATTCCCTTTCCTGCCCCAAATGCAGCGGGAGCATTCCATCCTTCCATAGACTGAAGATTGGCGACGTATATGTTTTCACCGCGGTAGTATATTTGGATCATTTCATCGCTTTCATAAAATTCTTTAGAAAGTGGAGAATTCACAGGTTCTGTGATAACAAGTCTCTTTCCGTCGAGCGCAAATCGGAAATTAACGTCTTTTTTGGTAAAACTCATTATATAACCGAGTTGGGTCTCGGTGTTTGCCGCAATATCATAAAGCCAGATTGAACCGAAATCGTTACCTATGAAATCAGACGTCTTAGTGTAAAGACATTTCCCTGTTATCCCGTCTATCGCGAGAATTTGCAACAACGATTTTTGCGTTTTGTCAGGAACTATTTCATTTATCGCAGCGTTAATGTACGGCTCTATCATTACGAAAAATCCGCTGTAACGGTATGCCTCCATTTTGGGCGAAGCTGCCGCAAAACCTTCCTCTATAACGGTTGTGTAATCAAGGAATGGTCTTAGTTCCTGAATTTTTCGGTAATAAAAACCTTCAGGATCCAGTCCTGCGTAACGATAAGCGTTATAACTTATAAAATTTCTGTTTTCTTCCGTAGCAGTAAGCCCCGGATAACGTTCCGAAACAATTTCCAGCGCACGCTTTGCTATCTCTTCCCCATCAACGTAACGCTCCTTGAGTATGCTGGCCGAAAGATTGATTTTATTGCCTGATTCTAGGTCGATTATATACGGCATATTTCTATCGTAAGCCAGAACAAAACGGTCATTGAAAACCGATTCAATTTCGATTCCGTTAAGACTATCAAAACAGAACGATTGTGAAACGTCTATTTTTTCTTCTTTAGGAACGTATGGCGTTACCGAAGCTTCAGCATCGTCTGAAGAGGTACCGACAGACAGTAATCGGATACTTCTGTTCAAGCGATTATCAGCAAGAGGAGAACCCGAAGAAGGCAAAAGCGTATAGACCCGTATGCTTCCGTTATCCCAAATATTATCAAGAACTGTTCTTTCTTTCAGAATCGGATCCGATAAAACGATAATTCTACTTTTACCGGTCTTAAGCACTCCCGTCCATAATACCACCGTAAAAAGAACAGCCAAACAAAGGAAGACTGAAATAAACGGTAACCATTTTTTTGTCGAAAACGTTCTGCGCTTTGTACACTTGTACTCAGATGCTTTTTCCTGAAGACTGCTGTCGATCAGTTCATCGTCAATTTTAGAAAATGCGTTGTATATTGTTTTTTTATTCACGATATCTCTCCTCAATATACTTTTTAAGTTTCTTTCTTGTCTTTGACAGAATGCTTCTAACGTGATTTTCTTTGATTCCGTATTCATCAGATATTTCTGCAATGCTTTTCTGAAAATAATATCTATTTATAAAAACGCCGATTTTTCTTTTGTTCAGCCCGTGCAAAAAAGTATTCAAAATGTCGGCAAGTTCATCATCCGTAATCGAGATGCTTTCAGGAAAGCACTCTGACAGTTCATCAAAGATCAGATCCTCTTTGTTTAAAATGGTATCGACGGATACGTCAAAAAATCGAGCTATCGTTTCAATCGTTCCGTAATTAGGTCTTCTTGTTCCGTTTTCCCATTTTGAGACCAGATCTCTCGACACAAACAGGAGCTCCGCAAGTTGTTGCTGAGAGACGCTTTTTTCCGCTCTCAGCTTGGCAATTGTTTTTCCTATGTTCACGGGCAGTCTCCTTTCCCTGCACACTGTCGACTTTATTATAACTGATTTTCACAAATTGTAAAGGGACAAAACGCACCCTTTTATTATAGCACCGCCAGTCCAGATCTGGGTAAGAGCCCCCAAAAACCAAAATGCGATCCATTTGTAGAGTACAAAACTCGGTTTTTGAAAAAGCGAGAAAAACGGCGAAAAACGAAGAAAACCAGCGAAAATCGCTGGTTTTTCGGACCCGATC